>CBDUYG010000245.1:0-5589 GCA_965371385.1 uncultured Myxococcales bacterium
ACGGAGCCGAGGCGCCGCTATAGCGCGGGAATCGCCGGCCAGAAGCTCCTGACGCTGCTGTGGCCGGTCTTCCCTTCGAGCTCGGATACGCCGGCTGGAACTCCCACCAAATTGCACAGGCAGTTGCGCGCTGAACTCATCTTCACATCGCAGCAACGGTGAGGCTGAAGCCGCTCGTGATTGCGGTCACCTTGCGAATCGTGCCGACTCCCGATCATTGCTGAAACACTTCGACGCCATCGCACCTGTTGACTCCCGTGACTGCGGGGCGAGATGAGCAATGTCCGGGGGCACCGTGGTTCCTAATCCGATGATCCTGGCGGGACTGCTCGGCAGCGCTCTGCTGGCCGGAGCGGCCCAGGCCGATCCCTGCACGTCGGCCGACGCTTGCCGACAGCAGTTCGCGATCAGCAGCGGCAAGACCATCCCCTACTATCGGTCGTTCCCCCTGGAGCGAAACGACGCGATTCAGCGGGTGGTGATCGTGATGCACGGCAGTCAGCGCGATGCCGACGCCTACTACGACCGTCTCGTAGACGCCGCGGACGCCGAGGGTCGACTCCACGACACCTTGCTCCTTGCCCCGAACTTCCGCACCCAGGACGATGGACCCGCTGCGAACGAGCATTACTGGAGCTCGAGCGGCTGGAAGATCGGCAACAAGTCTCTCGACGATCCGGGACGCTTCAGCTCCTTCGAGGTCATGAACGAGCTCGTGGCGCAAGCGTGCTCGACCTCCACGTTCCCGGAGCTACACACCGTCGTCATCATGGGTCACTCGGCGGGAGGCCAGTTCGTCAACCGTTACGCTGCCGGCGGGGCGGGCTGCCCCGACCCGGCGGTGGACACGAGCTACATCGTCATGAACCCGTCGAGTTATCTGTATCTCGACCCCCTGCGCAGATCGCTGGCGGGCAACTTCGAGGTGCCCGATTCTTGCTCGAGCTACGACGACTACAAGTACGGGCTTCGCGACCTCAACACCTTCATGACCCGGATGGGCACCTCGCAGATCCGGAGCAACCTGTTCGAGCGGCGGACGTACTACCTGGCGGGGGAGGAGGATACGTCGACGGGCGGTAGTCTCGACACCAGCTGCTCCGGGAACACTCAGGGAAGGCATCGGGTCGAGCGCCACGACAACTATCGCGAGCACATGGGTCGCTTCGATCGGTGGACGGGCTCGACCTTCCTGTCCGTGCCGGGCGTCGGGCACAGCGGAACCGGCATGATCACGAGCGAAACGGCGCGGCGCCTCACCTTTCGCAATGAGCCCAGCCCAGCTCCCGACTTGCCCCCCCCGGCGCCGGTTCTACTGGATGCCATCGCCGCGGCGTCTCCGTAGGAGGCGCTCCGCGGCCCCCGCGCTCATCTGGATGCTCCAGCTCCTCTGCCGGATGCATTGGCGTGAGTCGTGGAGATCGGCGATACCGAAAGCCCGGGTGCAGCTGGGGGCGGTCACCCGCGCCTCACCCCACCGGATCGAGCACCACCACCGGGATCGTGCGCGATCCGGCTCGCTCCTGGTATTCATTGTAGGGCGGATAGATCTTTGCCATCTGCTCCCAGAGGCGCTCGCGCTCGTCGCCCTCGGCCACACGGGCTCGGGCGGAGACCGCCTTGGGGCCCACCATGAGTTCGCACTCGGGATTGGCCTGGAGGTTCAGATACCAGACGGGGTGGCTCGGCATGCCGCCCTTCGAAGCGATGATGACGTAGCTGCCCCCGGCCTCGCCGTAGATCAAGGGGAGCGCACGCGGCTCGCCCGACTTCCTTCCCGTCGTGGTGAGCAGTAGCGTTGCCAGCAGCCCGGAACCGCCGGCAACCGACGAATCCCACATATGCGCCTTTGCGGGGTCGGTCCGGTAGAGATCGATGTGCTCTGCGATCCAGGGAATCTCACTGAAGTTGGCCAATGGGGAACTCCTTTGTCGAGGCTTCGATCCGAACCATAGGCGATTTTCGAGCTGGGGGGACGGACGACACTCCCCGCGGTAGCTCTCCCACAGATCGTCGATCTCGTTGATCTCGCCGATGTGCGGCGTACGCAGATGCTCGAAGGGCAAGCCGAGTGTGGCGTGCAGTCTCGGGCTGGCCTCCACGCCCAGACCCCGGTCCGGATACCGCTTGGAGTGACCGTCGGTGGCAGCGACCGGCTCCTGAGCAGTACCATCTCCCAGGCGAGCCCCCGACTCGAACCCCCAGTCGAGATGGAGAATGCACCCCGATGGCCTACTACCATTACGATCGGCTGAGCGCCCTCGACGCGATGTTTCTCGAGATCGAAGACCCCAACGTCCACATGCACGTGGCGGCGGTTGCGATATTCGAGACAGGTCCCCTGGCCGGCCCGGAAGGCGCGCTCTCCTTTGCCCGAATCGAGGGAATGATCGAGAGCGCCCTGGGCGTGAGTCCCCGCTTCAAGCAAAAGCTCACGCGTGTTCCGTTGACCGGCGACCCGGTCTGGGTCGACGACACCCGGTTCAACTTCGCCTACCACGTGCGCCGTACCAGCCTTCCCTCTCCCGGCAGCATGCGCACGCTCAAGCGGCTGGCCGGCAGGATCCTCTCGCAAAAGCTCGACCGGAGCAAACCGCTCTGGGAGATGTGGGTGGTGGAGGGCGTTGAAGACGATAAGTTCGCCATCATCGCCAAAGCACACCACTGCATGGTCGACGGCATCTCGGGATTCGATCTGTTCACGGGCATGCTGCGCCTCGATACCGACGCGACCGTGGAGTCGATCCCGGAGTGGCGTCCCCGCCCCGCGCCGAACTCCGCACAGCTCTTCTTCGAGGAGGGTCGACGGCGCGCCTCGCTGCCTCTGTCCTTGATTTCGTCTGCACCCGATCTGGTTCGACGCCCAGGGGAGCTGGTCGACGATGCCCGCGAGACGCTGGCAGGGCTGCGCGAAACCATCAGTGCTGGGCTCGAGCCGACCATGTCCACTCCGCTCAATCACGAGATCGGGCCATACCGCCGCTTCGACTGGACGCGCACGGAAATCGCCGCCGTCAAAGAGGTGCGTTCCCAGCTGGGCGGCACGCTCAACGACGTTGTGCTGGCCACCGCGGCCGGCGCCATCGGCCGATTCCTGCGCCGGCGAGGGCTGCGCACCGACGACGGTGTCTTCCGCGCCCAGATTCCGGTCAGCGTGCGCACGGATTCCGAGCGCGGCCAGGCGGGCAATCGCGTCGTGATGCTGATGGCCGATTTGCCCATCGACGAACGCGATCCGTGTGAGCGCCTGCGTCGCGTGACGGAAACCACGCAGAAGCTGAAGCGGTCGCGTCAACGCTCGGGAGTCGAGTTCCTGGAGCGGTTCAGCGACCGGGCGGCTTCCTCCATCTGGCAACTGTTTGCGCGCTTCGCGACCTGGCAGCGCGCCTTCAACGTGGTCATCACCAACGTCCCCGGGCCCCAGCGGCCCGTCTATCTACTGGGCGCGCGTATGCTGGGGATTCACCCGCTGGTGCCGCTGGCATTCAATCAGGCGCTGGGCATTGCGCTCTTCAGCTATGACGGCGCTCTCTTCTGGGGCATCAACTCCGACTGGGACGCCATGCCGGACGTGCACGATCTGGTCGAGTTCATCGACCAGGAGTTCGAAGCGCTGCACAAGGCAGCGGTTGCGTCACTGCCGCGGGACGCGGCGACGACCTGATTGCGAGCTGGTCCCTTGGCTCCGAGGCTCGAGGGTGCGGAGCGCGGCCCTGCGTAGAAGTCAGCACCGGACCGAAAGGATCGGGTACACATCGGACGTGCTCAGTCCGGGAAGGCCTTGCGCACGGCTCGGGCGACGGATTCCTTCGCGCCGCTCGTGAGCAGGCTCCCGTGAGCAGAGAGCAGGCGGTCGAAGTCGAGGGTCAGCAGGCGCTCGAACTCGCCCTTCAGGGAGCCGCCCTCGGGCGTCATCATCTTCAGCCAGATTGGACCAATGACGGTGGTCTTCGGGAAGCCGATGAAGGGCATGACGGCCCGCGCCAGCAGCGAGTTGTGACGGTAGTCGCCGTAGTGCTGGATCGCGTCGCAGGTCAGGAGGGTCCCCGGATCCCGTCCGATCCGCAGGGCGGCTTCGGGCTGGTTCGCGCCCTCGAACACGAAGAGCTCGGAGTCGGGGAAGGGCAGGGGCCGGTCTGCGGTCAGCCTCTGGTCGATTTTCGGCTTCGGATGGATCTTCGACTCGCCCGGGGCCCAGAGCTCGGCGCCGAGGCGGTCGACGTAGTAGGGGTCGTCGAGGCCGTGCATGGGGCCGAGGCGCAGGATCCGCTTGACGTCGCCGAGGGCCAGGAGCCGTCGCTCACCCTCTTCATCGAGGCGGATCGGATTCACCAGACTGAGCTCGCCCTCGTGCCGGACGATCGCCATGTTCCGGGTGATGTGCATGAGGGCGTTCATGCGAATGCTGCCCCGAACCATGAAGAGGTCCGCTTCGATCTCCTCGATGGGGTCGTGGGGGTAGGCAGGCGCGTAGTCCATCGTCTGATCCTCCGGTTCGTCGGGCGCGTGGCCCAGCAATGATCGCAGATCGCGCGTTCCGGCCAACCCGCGCCGTCGGCTACCGGCCCGCTCGATCGGAAGCTCCGGCCGCCGGGTTGACCGAGGGCCGGAGGAATACCTCCGATCTACTCAGCCGAGAAACCCATCGACCATTCGCTCCACCAGCGCGCCGCCGAGCCAGGAACCGAGTGGGATGGCGAGATAGAGGGCGAAGCGCCGCAGGGTCGGCGCGTCGATGGGCCACTCGTGCACGGACTCGATCAGGACGCGGTAGGCGATCCAGTCGGCGAGGCTGGGAAGCTCGCCGTGTCCATCGCGGGCGCGGCGAATCTGCTCGTTCACCCGGACGAGCTCGAGACTCTTCTCGCGGGCGATGGCGTCGTGGACGCCGCGCACGGGGATGAGAAGCGCGGCCGCGGCCAGCAGCAGGAACGCCAGCGACGCGGCCAGCAGGAGCCAGATCAGGTTGGGTGCGGCTTCGGAGTCGTAGAACATCAGCGCGAGCAGCGAGAAGGCGCCGATCGGGACCAGCGCCTGCCTCAGGCCGTAGCGGATCAACGGTGCTACCGACGCGAGGTCGAGCAGGTCGATCGTCACGCTTTCGCGGCCGATCTGCGAGAAGCGCTTTGCATCCACCCAGGTTGCGTAAACGGATCGCCCGACACTCCAGGCGATCCAGGCCAGTAGCACTCGGTGGAAGTATGCCTCCGCGCTCAGCCGCTTGATATCGGACAGCTTTGGGTACTCCGATTCGCCGAGGACGAGTGCCACCGCCACCACGACCACGGTGATGATCCCCGCCTTGCGAAGCCCCGTGCGATCGAAGGTGCCCGCCTCGTCGAGGTTGACGGCGCCGGTGCCTCCGGTGAGGAAGGGAGTGAGTTCAACGGCGGTCTGCCGGGCGCTGCGTACCGAGTAGAGCCAGGCGGCGGGTGCGTAGGCTGCGAGCAGGCAGAGCACGAACGCGACGCGCAGGTCTTCGCGGTAGGTGTCCACTTCGTACTCGGCGAAGCGTCCGAGTATGGCCTCGAAGGCCACGAAGAAGAGGGCGAGGCCCAGGGCGAGCAGCACGCCGGTCCAGAAGGGCGA
>CBDUYG010000246.1:0-5587 GCA_965371385.1 uncultured Myxococcales bacterium
GCCTATGCGCTCCAGGGCGAGGGGAAGCGCTTCGTGATCGACGTACGCGGAAGCCACAGCAATGTGATCGGACTTCCGGTGGAGGAGACCCTGGCCGAGCTCGTGGCGGCCCGAGCCGAGCTGGCGGGCCGAGGGGAGAAGACGGCCCGAGCGGGGAAGACGGCCCGAGCGGGGAAGAAAGAAGCCCGCGACTCGAGTGGGACTCTGTCATGAGCAGCCAGACCCCGACCGCCAGCGGCGGCGGCGGCGGCGGCGGCGAAATCGCGCAGCGACTCGCGGCGGTGAAGAGTCGCATCGAGGCGGCGGCCCGACGGTCCGGCCGTGAACCCGGCGACGTGACCCTCCTCGGCGCCAGCAAGGTTCAGGCGCCCGAGCGGATGGCTGCGGCGATCGAGGCCGGTCTCCTGTGCCTGGGAGAGAACTACGTTCAGGAGGCACGCGAGAAGCAGCCCGAGCTGGAGCAGCGGCTCGATCCCGAAGCCGCCTCCCGGGTTCGCTGGCATATGATCGGCCCGCTCCAGCGCAACAAGGCGCGGGATGCCGTCCGCCTCTTCGATGTCATCGAGACCCTCGATCGCGAGTCCCTCGCAAAGGAGCTCGACAAGCGCGCCGCAGCGATCGGTCGCTCGATCGACGCCTTCGTCCAGGTCAATCTGAGCGGCGAGTCCCAGAAGGCCGGCGTCAGCGAGGAGGGGCTGCCGGGGCTGATGGAAGCCTGCGCGAAGCTCGAACATCTGCGCGTGATCGGACTGATGACGATTCCCGCCCCCAACCCTGACCCCGCAGGCAATCGCGCGGTCTTCGCGCAATTGCGTGATCTTCGCGACACCCTGCGCTCGCAGCCCCACGGAGAGGATCTGCGCGAGCTCTCGATGGGGATGTCCCGGGATTTCGAGACGGCGATCGAAGAGGGAGCGACCTTCGTGCGGGTCGGCACCGACCTCTTCGGCCCACGCCCTGCAAAGGAGTGAGCCTGCTGGACGGGACACCTCCCGTCACACAAGGTAGGCTCCGGTCGGGCCACGCGCCTCGCGCCGGCTCTTGAATGCAGTCGTGCATGAACCCACGAAGGAAGCTGGATGACCGACCGGAGCGACACGCTGGCCGACACGAGGATCGGATTCATCGGCTGCGGCGCGATGGCTCGGGCCCTCGCGGGCGGAGTCGCCGCGGCAGGAGTGAGCCTGGAAAGGCTGCTCGGCTCGGATCTCGCCGCCGAGCAGCGTGAGGCCTTCGAGTCCGAGACCGGAATCGCCACCTGCTCGGACAACGCCAGGCTGGTCACCAGCTCGGACGTCGTCGTCGTCTGCGTGAAGCCCAATGTCGTCGCCGCCGTGCTGAGCGATCTCGAGGGCCTCGCCGATCGCGATCGTCCCCTCTGGATCTCGATCGCGGCCGGCATCTCCCTCACGGCCTACGGCGAGGCTCTGCCCCCTGGCGCCCGAGTCATCCGCACCATGCCCAACACCCCGGCCCTGGTGCAAGCCGGCGCGACGGCAATCTGCCCGAACGAGGCCGCGACCCCGGCCGACCTCGCGCTCGCCGAGGCGCTCTTCAGCTCGGTCGGCATTACCTGGAGCACGACGAACGAGTCTCAGCTCGACGCGGTGACGGGCCTCTCGGGGAGCGGGCCCGCCTACGTCTTCCTGATCCTCGAGGCTCTCGGTGACGCCGGAGTTCGCCAGGGCCTGCCCCGCGACGCGGCCTATCGCCTGGCCTTCCAGACCGTCTTCGGGGCGGCGAAGCTCGCTCTCGAGACCGGCCGGCATCCCGGCGCTCTCAAGGATCAAGTCACATCTCCGGGCGGAACCACGATTGCAGGACTCGAGAAGCTCGAGAGCGGCGGCGTGCGAGCCGCCCTCTACGAAGCCGTCGCGGCTGCGACCCGCCGCTCGAAGGAGCTCGGGAGCTGATGCCGACCTCGCCGGAAGCATCCCAAATATGTAAAGACTTGCGGGCTCGTTGCCGATCATCTGCCCAAGGATGAGGGCCCGGCCATGCGCCGGCTTCGCATTCCGAGCGCCGACGTAGCGCCGCAAGGAGAGCTTTGATGCGATTGACTCCGCTGGAGATCGAGAACTACCACTTCAGCAAACGTTTCTTGGGACTCGATGCGAGCGAGGTCGAGATCTTTCTCAAGATGGTGGCGGAGGACTACGAGGCCCTGGTGCGTGAGAACGAGGGGCTCAGCGATCGGGTCCACCAGCTCGAGAGCCGGGTGGAGGAGCTCGGCAAGGGCGAGAAGGTTCTGCGCCAGACCCTCGTGAGCGCCCAGGATATGAGCGACAAGCTGCGCCAGACGGCCGTACGCGAGGCCGAGGTTCTGCTCAGCGAGTCCGAGGCGCGGGCCGAGAGGATCATCGACGCCTCCCATCGCCGGGTCGCTCGCCTCGGCGAAGACATCCGCGAGCTGCGAGGCCTGCGCAAGCGCCTCGCGACAGCCCTGCGCTCTACGATCGACACCCATCTCAGCCTGATCGAATCCTACGATCAGGACGCCTTCCCGTCCCATCCTCCGGGGAGAGACGCGGCCAGCGACGTCCTGGAGACGAGACAGAAGCAGGAGCGGCGGGTCCGGCTCGACGCGATCACCGCTCCCCCCCCAGCCGGGGACACGTGAGCGACGGCGAGCCGGGGCTGAAGATCGACGAGACCCCGGATGGGGTCGCCATCTGGATCCACGTGACACCCCGCTCGAAGCGCCCCCAGGTGGGCGGACTTCACGGCGATGCTCTGCGCGTTGCGGTCTCCGAGCCTCCCCTCGAGGGCAAGGCCAACGCCGCCTGCCGCAAGGCTCTTTCGGCCGCCCTCGGCTGCTCCCGGGCGACGGTCGAGATCGATCCCGCGGCCAGGAACCGACGCAAACGGGTTCACATCCAGGGAATTCGAGACCATCTGAAGGCCCAGCTCGCGAGTCTGGCGGACCCGACCCGATTGAGATAAACCCTTCTCGTGTCGCTCCTGGGAGAGGCGCTCTGCTGGGGCCCCACACCTGTACCACCTGTAGGACTCCTCTCGGAGGCGACAATCTCCTCCCCCCTGTGCAATCGGGAAATCGGCCGGCCGTCAGACGCTGGACCCGCCGCCCCGAGCCGAGCCGCGATACCCGGTCCGACTCTCGATGACGGCTCAGATGCCGAGAGGCAAGAGCCAAAATAGACGCGAAAGAGACGCGAACGAAGCGCGGTGCGAGAAAGAGTCGAAAGACAGAAGGGTCTCGAGAGCGAGAGCCGGAACGGAGGACGTCTGCGATGCCCATCTACGAGTACCGCTGCGAGAAGTGCGAGCACGAGTTCGAGCGAGAGCAACGCATCACCGACGATCCGGTGAAGACGTGCCCCGAGTGCCGTTCGCGCCGGGTCAAGAAGCTCATCTCTCAGACGTCGTTCGTCTTGAAGGGCGGCGGCTGGTACAACGACCTCTATTCGGGCGCCTCGAACAAGAAGAAGGACGATTCGGGCTCGGGCGACGGCAAGGATTCGAAGGACAAGTCGGGCGGCGACTCCAAATCCGTGAAGTCCGACAAATCACAGAGCAAGTCGTCCGAGAAGTCCTCGAAAGACTCGTCCAAGGGCAAGAAGTCGCAATCCGCCGCATGAGCCCCCCCCCGAGCAGCTCGTCGAAGATCTCCGGCTCCGGCGCAGAGCCGATCGAAACCGTGGTGGTGAACGGCTTGGAGCTCGCCCGAGAACTGCGTGAGCAGATGCGCAAGGAGATCGAGGATCTGCTCGCTGCGGGACACCGCAGCCCCTGCCTCGTCGTCGTGCTGGTGGGAGACGACCCCGCTAGTCGGTCGTACATCAAGGGAAAGCAGCGGGCGTGCGCGAGCATCGGTATGGACTCGCGCGAAATCCTGCTTCCTGCGTCTACCAGCGAAGAGGATCTGCTCGATACGATCGAGGGATTGAATCAGGATGCCGAAGTGGACGGCATCCTCGTCCAGCTTCCCCTGCCTCCCCAGATCTCGGCCGATCGGATCGCCGAAGCGATCGACCCCGGCAAGGATGCCGACGCCCTGCACCCCCTCAACGTGGGCAAGCTGCTGGCCGGTCGCGCCGAGCTCATCGCCTGCACACCCCTGGGTGTGATGGCGGTGCTGGATCACTGCGCCGTAGAGATCGAAGGGGCGAACGCGGTCGTGATCGGACGCAGCGCGATCGTCGGCAAGCCGGTCTCGATCCTGCTCCAGCAGCGCAACGCCACCGTCACGATGTGCCACTCGCGAACCCGGGACCTGCCCGGCATCTGCCGTGGCGCAGACATCCTGGTGGCCGCGGCCGGGAGTCCGAAGATGGTGAAGGGCGACTGGATCCGGCCCGGCGCAGCGGTGATGGACGTCGGAGTGAGCGAGGTCGATGGGAAGCTCGTAGGAGACGTCGACTTCGACGCCGCCCAGGGAATCGCCCGTTTCATCACGCCCTCGCGCCGGGGAATCGGCCCGATGACGATCACGATGCTGCTGCGCAACACACTTCGCGCGTACCGCACGCGAATGGGAGTCTGAACGTGAGCGAGCTCAAGACCACACCGCTGCACGCGATCCATCAGCGCCTCGGCGCCCGCCTGGTGGAGTTTGCAGGCTTCGACATGCCCGTGCAGTACAGCTCGATCCTCAAGGAGCACGCCGCGGTACGCGAGGCCGTCGGAATCTTCGACGTCTCCCACATGGGGCAGATCCACATCCTCGGCCCCGACGCGATCTCCGCCGCCGAGTCCCTGCTCAGCTGCCGGGTCGACTCCCTCGCCGAGGGATGCGTGCGCTACGGCCTGCTCTGCAACGACGAAGGCGGCGTCGTGGACGACGTCACGGTCTATCGCGTCGCAGAGGACGCTCTCTTCCTCTGCGTCAATGCCTCGAACATCGAGAAGGACTTCGCCTGGATCGAATCCAGGAGTCCGGCCACGACCGCGATCGTCGACCGCAGCGACGAGACAGGCATGCTCGCGCTCCAGGGCCCCAACGCCTCGGCGTTGCTCGAGGAGGTGTCCGGCCCCGAAGCCACGAAGCTGAAGCGCTTTCGCTTCGGCGAGTTTCGTATCGGCGACATCCGGGTGCTGATCAGCAGCACGGGTTATACCGGCGCCCCGGGCTACGAAATCTACCTCGATGCAGCGGACACGGCGGAAATCTTCGAGCTGCTACTTGCGCGCGGTGAGGCCCACGGCCTGCTTCCCGTTGGCCTCGGCGCCCGGGACACCCTGCGACTCGAGGCCGCCCTGCCCCTCTACGGTCACGAGCTCGACGACTCGACCAGCCCTCTCGACGCCCGACTCGGACGCTTCGTCAAGCGCGATCGCGGGGGCTTCATCGGCGCCGAAGCCATCGAGAGGCGTGCCGGTGATCCGACAGCCCAGCGACTGATCGGCTTCCAGCTCAGCGAGCGCGGCATTGCCCGGGCGGATCATCCGATCTCCCACGCCGGGAAAACCATCGGCCGCGTTACCTCGGGCGCCCCCTCTCCGACGCTCGGAAAATCCATCGGGCTCGGCTACGTTTCTCCCGAGTTTGCCGAGGTCGGCAATCGAATCGATATCGTGATCCGGGGCAAGGAGACGGCGGCGGAGGTCGTCGAGACCCCTTTCGTTT
>CBDUYG010000247.1:0-5582 GCA_965371385.1 uncultured Myxococcales bacterium
TGGCGGGCAAAGCCGGAGGCTTCCTGGTCGAAGGCCTCTCGGCCGCGACGATGGGCACGGCCAACTTCTTCCTGCAGCTCTTCGTCATGGTCTACGCGATGTTCTACTTCTTGCGGGAGGGCCCGGAAACCGCGAAGAGGGTCATCGGCTACGCGCCCCTTCCGCGCAAGGTTCGGGTGCTGCTGGTTGAGACGGGGATGTCCGTCACTCGCGCCACGCTCAAGGGCACGCTGGTGATCGGTCTGGTCCAGGGGTCGCTCGGCGGCGTGGCATTCGCGGTGGCCGGCATCCAGGGGGCCGCATTCTGGGGTGCCGTGATGGCTCTGTCCTCGGTGATTCCTGTGGTCGGAACAGCGCTCGTGTGGGGACCGGCGACGATCTTCCTCTTCGTCACGGGAGATATCGGCATGGGGGTCGGTCTGCTGCTCTGGTGCACCATCGTGGTCGGAGGCGTCGACAATATCCTGCGCCCGATCCTGGTCGGGGGTGACACCCAGATGCCCGACATCCTGATCCTGGTGAGCACCTTTGGCGGACTGACGTTGTTCGGTGTGGCTGGGCTGATCATCGGCCCCTTCATCGCCGCCCTCTTCGTGACCATGTGGCAGGTTCAACAAGCGACCCTCAATGACGTGATCAACGAGGAAGCGGCCGAGGCTCAGCACGCCTGAGGAGGAGGCACCTCTTCGGGTCGAAGCTCGTCTTCCGCTCAGCTGGCCTCGCCCACGATCTCGCGCAGCTTCCGCTCGACGATGGCCGCGCTGGCACAGCGCCGCTGTGGATTCTTCTCGAGCATGTGGAGGATCAGCTCGGCCATCGCGTCCGAGAGATCGGGTGCGATCTGCCGGGGATCCGGCGGCGCGGTGTGGCGGTGGTGATAGGCGACGTCCCCGTCGTCGAAAGGAACCCTGCCGGTAGATAGCTCGAAGAGCGTCACTCCGAAGGCGTAGATGTCGGCGCGATCATCGACCGCTTCGCCGCTCGACTGCTCCGGCGCCATGTAGTAGGGCGTGCCACCGAGCACCGTCGTTCCCCGGCGCACCTCCTCCATCATCTTGGCGAGGCCGAAGTCCATGATCTTCACGACCTTGTCGGTGGTGAAGAAGATGTTCGCGGTCTTGATGTCGCGATGCACGATCTGATGCGAGTGCGCATAGCCAAGTCCCTCGGCGACCTGGATGCCGAGCTTGGCGACGTCGCGCTCGGCGAGGCGGCCCTTCTTGCGTCGGATCACGTTGAGGGGATAGCCGGTGAGCAGCTCCATCGTGATGAAGAAGTAGTCGTCCTCCTGGTCGGTGTCGTAGATCGTCACGATGTTGCGGTGGTTCAGGCGCGCACACGCCTGGGCCTCACGCAGGAAGAGCTGGATCGCCTTGGGGTGGTCGCGCAGGTTGTCGGGCAGGCGTTTCAACGCCACTTCGCGATCGAGGCGCAGATCCCTGGCGCGGAACACGACCCCCATGCCGCCGCGCCCGAGCTCCTGGATCAGCTCGTAGCGGCGCTCGGAGAGGAAGGCGGTCGGAGTGGAGGTTCTGGGCCCGCCACCGTCGCGAGAGTCCGCGAGCTTGCGTGCCGTGATCTTCTTGCGCAGGGACTCGATACGGGCCGCGACCTCGGGATAGGTGGGATCGGAGTCGCGCAGCTGCTGAAAGGACTCGAGAGCCCGATCGAGCTCTTCGGCGTTCTCGAGCAGATTGGCGAGGCGGAAGTAGAGGTCCGGCGAGCCGCCGTTGGCGGAGATTCGCTGCTCGAGCTTCTGCACCGCGAGATCGGCGTGTCCCTCGTGCTCGAAGGCCTCGGCGAGCAGCTCGCAGGCCTCGCCGTAGAGCCGGTCATCGACTCCGACCCGTTGCAGGAGGCGGATCGCCCGCGCACGATCGGACTGCTCGAGGGAGATCTGCGCGGCTTCGAAGAAGTCGCCCTTCTTCTCGAGGGCGTCGAGCCAGAGAGAGGTATTGCCCGACTCGCGATAGCACTCGGTCGCGCTCTCATAGTCGCGGATCGAGTCGTAGGCTTCTCCGGCGCGGATCCACTCCCCCGCGGCGCGGAACATCTGGGCGGAGCGGACGGCGTCTCCGGCCTCCTGGAAGAGCACGGCCGCGCCGGTGAAGTCCGAGAGCGACGCTCGCAGATCGGCGGCTTCGAGGGGGTGGCCCGCTGCGTGGAAGTAGTCTGCCGCCCGCTCCGTCTGACCGTGATCCCGGTGCAGGCGTGCGAGCAAGAGGTTTGCGATCTGCACGTGACCGTCCCGGGAGAGGGCCCGGGCGGCCGCGTTGAGGTCGCCGTGGAGGTAGGGTTTCACCGCCGGCGGGCAGCCCTTGAAAATGACTCCCTCGGTTCCTGCGAGATCGATCTCCACCGCAGTAGGCTGGAAGGTCTGCACCTGCACCTCACGTTCGGCGACTCGGTCCCCGCTTCCGACCACGATCGTGTGCGTTCCCTTGCAGAGTCGCAATCGAGTCATGCCGTCCCGAGTCATGCGAAGGGATTGCGGCAGCCCGCGGGCTGCCACCGACGCATCGTCGGTCGGCTGCTTGTCCCATAGGACTCGCACATCGACGGGGCACTCGCGCGGCTGCAGGTCGAACCTCACTCGCACGGTTTCGCCGCGGACGACCTCGATCGACTGCTCGTCGTAGGTCGTCATCAGGATCTCGTCGTTCTCCGGATCCTGCAGGGATCCATCGACGACGACGAAGTAGATCTTTGGAGGCAGGCGCAGGAACTGCGTTTCCCTGCTCACCATCTGGTGAACCTGGCGGCTCGAGAGGTGGCTGCGTCGGCCCTCGCCGGCTCGCTCGCGGGGATTCATGCGCTTGCGGCGTCCCGGCCGGGCCGAGACTCGCACGGAGAAGCAGCCCCGAAGTTCAGGGGGAAATTCGATCGTGACGACGAGGTCGCCGCGGCCCTTGAATCGGTGCATGACGAGGAGCACGAGCACCAGCCCGAGCGTGAAGGCGATCGAGAGGTCGCGCAGGGTGGGATCGAGCGCCAGGCCCTCCACCCGGCCGAGCTGTCGCTGGACGAGGGGAGGCAGGGAGTGGTGAATCCGTCGCAGCCCGGCGTAGACGGCATCGCGCCGTTGCTGAGCCGGATCTTCGGGCCACAGGGGCCGGACCTCGTTGATCGCCAGGCTCACCTGGCCACTGTGCAGGAGGTCGGCACGCTCGAGCAGGCCGGGGAGCCGAGGATTCTCGGGAAGGATGTCGGCCGCCATTCGGAGCGCGGCCAGGGCCTGCACGCTTCGCCGGGTGAGGAGATAGAGCTTCCCCAGCTCGGCGAGGATTCCGCCCTCCTGCAAGCGCCGTTCTTCCGGATCGTCCGATACAGTCGCTCGCTCACGTTCGCCGAGCCGATCGTGAGCGACCAGCAGAGCGAACTCCGCTCCCTCGAAGTCGCCGCCGCGCAAGCGAGTGCGGCCGAGTCCCCACCAGGAGTCGACGCTTTCGAAGCCCAGCCCGATGCAGCGCTCGTAGGCCCGGCGTGAAGCGTCGTCGTCCGAGAGCAGCTCGAGGACCCGCGCCTTTGCGCACTCGATTTCGACGTGCACTCGCGGAGGCAGCAGGGCGTCGGGTGAGATCGCAATGGGAGCGGGCGGGCGGACGGGAATCTCCCGGAGACGCCGGTCGGGCACGAAGGGCGGACTCTCTCCGATTGGAAGGGCGGTGATATCCGTCACCTTTTCGTTCGAGGGAAGAGTCGATACCCCCCGGAGAAGAGCCTCCGGCTCGGCCTCCTGCGAGGCGTCGAGCTCTTCAGCGTCGACTTCCATCGAAGGCTCCGCGGACTGCGTCGCCGGGATCGGGTCGCCCGACGGTAGTGCGTCGTTCATGCTCCAGCCGATGCCGGGCAGGAGCATGGCGAGCACGAGCGTTACGCCGATTATTTTCGCGTGGTTCTGTCGCATGGATGCTTCTGGTTTATCGGCTCGTCGCTCGAGACCATTGAGGCTCCCGAGGCTCCGGTGAAGGGCCGTGGGCACTTTTTCCACATCGCCTTCCCGGATGCCATCGAGGACCATCGCCGGCCCCCCAGAAGCTCCCCCGAGGCGCGAGGATCACTGCTTTCACACGCGGCTGCGTCGTTGCCTTCGCCCCTCGGAAATCTCCCTGAGTAGATCCCTGGTCTCTTCCCAACCCAGGCAGGGGTCGGTAAGGGAAATGCCTGGCTCTGCACCTCCATTGCCGCTCCAGGGCTGGGAGCCGGGCCGCAGGTGGCTCTCGAGCATGAGGCCCGCGACGCCCGACTGGCCCCGGTCGATCTGGTCGAGGACCCTGCGCGCGGTGGGGGCCTGGCGCTCCGGGTCGTAGCCGGAGTTTTCATGGGAGCAGTCGACCAGCACGGGCCTCGCGAGCCCAGCCTCGCTACCCAGCCGCACGGCTCTGCGCACGCTCTCTGGATCGCAGTTCGGCATCCCGCCACCGCCGCGCAGCACGATGTGGGCATCGTCGTTTCCCCGGGTCTGAAGCACTGCGGGCAGACCTTCGGGGCTCAGCCCGAAGACGCTGTGTTGCTGGCCCGCCACGATCATCGCCTGGCGCGCGACCTCGATCCGGCCGTCGGTGCTGTTCTTGAAGCCCACCGGCATCGGGAGCCGGCTCGCGAGCTCGCGGTGAGTCTGGCTCTCGCTGGTGCGTGCGCCGATCGCGGCCCAGCTCACCAGATCTTCGAGGTAGACCGAGGCCAGCGGATCGAGGAACTCGGTTGCGCACGGGACCCCCATTTCGTTCAGGCGCAAGAGCAGCCGCCGAGACAGCTCGATTCCGCGGGCCGTGTCGCAGGAGCCGTCGAGATCCGGATCATTGAGGTATCCCTTCCAGCCGCCGCAGGTGCGGGGCTTTTCGAGGTAGGTGCGCATTACGATCACGAGATCGTCGCTCATGTCGCGGCTCACTCGTCGGAGGCGATCGGCGTACTCGAGAGCATCCTCATAGGAGTGGATCGAGCAGGGGCCGACGACCACCAGCAGGCGGTGGCTGTCCTCCCCTCGCAGGATGCGACGGATCTTGTCGCGAGTGCCCTCGACCACCGCTCGGGCGGAGAAGCTGCGTGGGATTGCGCCCTTGAGGGCCTGAGGCGGCGTGAGGGGCGCTCTCGCGCGCTCTCGTGCGGTCGGCTGTGCGAGGGGCGTGTCTCGATTCGGCCCGCGCGCCCTCTTCGTATCCGTTGACCTGGCCAGCATGCTCTGACTCCTTCGAAACCGGACGCCTCGGCGCCGGTTGATTTCACTCTGCTTCGTTCCGGGGGCCCCGTGGCGACCCGATGGCAATAAAAAACCCCGAGACCAGGTGGGCTCAGGGTTGAGGGGATGCGGTGCTTGCTTCGCTGTTGCGTTGAAAATCCTATGGGTGCGCAACACTCCCGGCCCTGGCCACTGGCCAGCCAAAAAAGCTTCCAAACCACCAATACTGGGAGGGGGACGCAACGACTCGCGCGCGAGCCGCCAGAATCTCTGTCTTGATCTTGGCCTTCGTATTCATCTTGACCTTCACCTTGACCTTCACCGTCATCTTGACCTTCATCCCGACCTTCGCGTTCATCTATATCTCGATCTGAACCTTCGGCTCTCGGGTCTCGCGTTC
>CBDUYG010000248.1:0-5548 GCA_965371385.1 uncultured Myxococcales bacterium
GGCAACTCGAGCGCGCAGCTGCGATCCGGCTTCTCAGCGTGGCCGAGGAGGCAGGGACACGATTCGATCCGAGCGTCAGGGAGCGCCCTCTGCTGATCGTGATGAGCGGACCCGTGGCGAGCGGGAAGACGACGCTCGCCAAGGCCCTGGTGAGAAGGCTCGTCGGTGTGCGTGTCATCAACGACCGGGTCCGCGAGGCCGTGCTCGAGCCGATCACGGACGTCGTCGGTGCCGACGCGGCCCTCGAACGCATGACCTCTCGCGACTTCGACCAGCGGATATACACCGAAGTATTTCGCCGAGCGAGGAGCATCCTCGAGAGCGGACGCACATGCGTGCTGGACGGCTGCTATCCGGATCGGAACATCCGCCGGCAGGTAGCCGAGCTGGCGGAGAGCTGCGGTGCCGAGCTCGTCTTCGTCCGCTGCCAACCCTCGGTCGAGAGCATGCACGCGCGTCTGGCTGCGCGCGACAAGCGAGACGGGCTGGAAGAAGGAAGCTGGCTCGAGATTGCCACGACGCTCGAGGCCCGCATCGAGCCCATCTCGAGCGACGAGCCGGGACGCTCCCTCGTCATCGACTCCGATCTTCCGTCCAACGTTGCGGTCGAGACGATCCGAGCCGAGGCCATCGGCGACCGTTACTGGCGGGGGGCCGGAGTCCTCGGCACGACGCGACTCGCGGCGGTCACCTTCGATTGCTGGAACACCCTGCTCGAAGAGCAGGACTGGCCCGAGGCCCATCAGCGCCGGGTCGATGCGCTCTTCGCGGCCGCCAGGGAGGACGGCGCCGACATCGACACCGCCGCCGCCGGCGCCGCCTTCGACCAGTCGTGGTCGAGGCACATGATGCTCTGGCGCGAGGGTGTGGCGACAGGGGCCCGGGAGATCGCCCAGTGGAGCCTCGAGGCCCTCGAGCTTCCCCTGGATCCGGTGGTGCTCGATCATCTGGTCGCTTCCTTCGAGGAGGCATCGCACAGCAGCCGGGTGATCGCTCTCGAAGGAGCCCGCGAGACCTTGTTCCGGCTCCAGGGCCGGGGGATTCCGATGGCACTCATCTGCGATACGGGCCTGACTCCCGGCCGCGTGGTCCGCCGCCACCTCGAACGTCTCGGATTGATCGAGGCTCTCTCCGCCCAGGTCTTCTCGGACGAGGTGGGGGTTCCGAAGCCGAATGCGCAGATCTTCCGCGCCGCCCTCGAGGCGCTCGGGGTCAACCCGGAGGAGACGGTCCACGTCGGCGACCTGCTTCGCACCGACATAGCCGGGGCTCGAGCGCTCGGAATCCGGAGCGTTCGTCTTCGCTCCTCTCACGACGATGGCGAGAGCCTGCCGGAGGCGGACGGCGTCGCCGACTCTCACGCGGCCCTGCAGCGGCTGCTGGGCGTGGGCTGACCGATGCGCAGAGCGGAAGGACCGGCTCGCCGGCCGGGTCGATGCATCGATGTGAGAGAGCCCGACTCGAGCCGCACGCACCCCTTCGGCACGATCGCGATCCTCGCCATTGCCGTGGGGATGATGCTGACCTCCATCACGGGATGCGGCGAAACGCGAAGGCCGCGCAACGTCGTGCTGATCATCCTCGACACCTTGCGGCCGGATCGCCTCTCGCTCTACGGAGGCGAGCGCCCGACCTCTCCCGTGCTGGATCGGCTGGGCGAGCGGGGGGTCGTCTTCGAGCAGGCCGTCACCAATGCAACCTGGACCCTGCCCGCTCTCTCGGGGCTCCTCAGCGGCCGCTACCTCACGGCAGAGGTGCAGAACATCACCCTCCAGCGCTCCATGGTGGAAGAGCTGCAGCAGGCCGGCTGGACGACCGCGGCCTTCACCGAGGGGGGCTACTTCCGCCGCGACTTCGGAATGAATCGGGGCTTCGACGTTTTCTTCGAGCGCGGACGAAATCGCATGCTCACGAAGAAGGAACGAGTGCAGAAGATCCCCGAGGAGGAGAAGGCGACGGAGATCACCCGAACCTTCTCCCTGGCACGCGAGTGGCTACGCAATCACGACAAGAGCGTGCCCTTCTTCCTGGTGGTCCACACCTACGAGCCCCACATCCCCTATCTGCGCACCACCTTCAGCGAGGGGATGGATCGGGGGGGCCTCGGTGAAAGGTTTGCGCTCCTGTCGGCCGGACTGATCCACCAGGGCAAGCTCGAGGTAACGGATGCGTCGTTGGAGTACATCCGCGCGCTCTATGACGGCGACATCCTCCATGCCGACAGGTACGTGGGCGAGCTGCTCGCGACCCTCGAGGAGCTCTCGCTGTCGGACGACACCTTGATCGTCGTGACGAGCGATCACGGGGAGGATCTCGGCGACCGGGAGCCGATGGCTCCGGGATATCACGGCCACAGCGTCCATGACGAGGTCGCCCTGGTTCCCCTGATCATCTTCGACCCCACAACCACGTACAAGAAGAGACGCGTCAGCGCACAGGTCCGAACCATCGACACCATGCATACGATCCTCGACCTGCTCGGAATCGAGAGCGCAGGTGATCTACACGGGAGATCCCTGGTGCCGATGATGACGGGCAGGGAGACCGAGGATCGGCCCGCCTTTACGCGCCTGCAGAGCGAGGAGGGCTCACCCCGGCGCGACATGTATGCCCTGCGCGAGAATCAGAAGAAGCTGATCGTGATACCACCGAGACCGGGTGAGGCGGAAGAGGAGAGCGTCTCCCTCTATGACCTGAGTACCGATCCGGGCGAGCTCGATCCGATCGGAGACGAGGACCCGGCCACTGAGTCGAGGATGCTCGAAGAGCTGGAACGACTTCGGGCCGAGCTGGATGCACAGGGGAGTCCGGTCCTCAAAGCGCCGAAGGCCACGCCAAAACCGATCCAGGACCAGCTCCGCGCGCTCGGCTACATCGAGTAGTCCCCGGCCGCTTCAATACCCCCCGATCAACTCCTCCACCTCATCCCGTCCCAGTGGTAGGTATCCCTCCTCGCTCGGGGCCAGCCAGAGGGTCTCCCCGCTCGCTTCCTCGAGCCCCAGCCCCTCCTGGCGCAGAACCGATTTGCGGATCCTGTAACCGGCGGTCTCGGGCAGCTCGTCCATGACGCGCACGACCCGGGGCCGACGATGATTCTCGAGCCGCGCTTCGACCTTGCAACGCAGCGCAACGGGATCGAGCTTGGCGCCGCGGCGAATCGTGATGGCCGCCACCGGAACCTCGCCTTCGACTCCTGGGAGCGCTACGCCATAAAGCGAGACCTGGTCGACGAAATCCAGCTCGCGGGAGAGTACATCCTCGACCGGTACGGCGAGCAGCGCTCCATGGGGCGTGCGAATGATGTCCGCAACGGCTCCTACCAGCCAGTAATCTCCATCGGAATCCATCCGAAAGAGATCCCCGGAGCTGAGCCATGCATCGCCGGACTCGAAAACACTGCGCAGGGGGCGTCCCTCGACCTCACCCCGGGTCCGGTCGACGCCGCAAAGCAACAGCCCGACCTCACCCGGCTCGCATCGTTCGGCAAAGCCCGACCCTTGCTCGACCAGCTCTCCGGCCTCCAGGTCGTAGGCGGCGAGCGCCAGCTCGGCTGCACCCGGAAGGCTCCGGCCCACCGAGCCGATCTTGCGGCCGGTCAGGTTCACGAGCACCGCGTTGCCTTCGGTCGAGGCGTAGAACTCGACGACACGCGCCGGGTGGAATCTCTCCTTGAGGCGCCTCCAGATGCCAACCGGCATGCCGCTTCCGGCGAAGAGCCGGATCGGGTGATGATGCTCGGCCGGCGTGTCCGGAGCATTCAAGATGAATCGAAGCAGATTCCAACTGTAGAAGACGACGCTCACGCCATAGCGGCGAACATCCTGCCAGAATCGCTCGGGGTCGAGGGAGAGGTCGCCGGGAGTCGCCATCGCGAGGCGCGCTCCGCTCACGAGGGCACCGCCGACACAGACCATGATGCCGGTCGGGTGATGAGTCGGCGATGAGCAGTAGACCGTGTCCCGGGAGGTGAGCGCGCAGGCCGAGGCGGTGCCGTAGGCCGAGGTGGCGAAGCGCCGGTTGGTGACGCGGTTGGCCGCGAGCCGGCCCTCATCGCCGGTGATCAACACGAGCCCGAGCTCGGATGCCAGCCCGGGGTTGGGGGTGTACCAGGCCGGCGGCGTGACCCGATCCGGATCGATCGCCTCCATGTCGATGAGACCGGGCGCCAGGGTTCGCGGATCCCCTCCCCCACCGAGCACCAGTACCCTCTGGCCGAGGATCTCACACGCCTCCTCGGCGTGCTCGGGATCGGCGACCAGATGCTCGACGGGTACCTGCTCGAGCTGCTCAGCCAGTGAAACGTCCGGGCGCAGCATGACGGCGACGGCCCCCAGTCGCGACAGGGCCAGGGTGGCGACGACCGCACTCGGCCTCGTCTTCATCAACAGACCCACGTACTGACCCTGTCGCACACCACACTCGAGGAATCCAAGCACAACGTTGTCGATGCGTTCGTTGGCGTCGCGATAGCTGTGGGCGCGGCCTTCGAAGAGGAAGAGGGTGCCTTCCGGTGAGGTCTGGCTGCGCTCCTCCAGCACGAGCCCCATGCTGACGGGCGTGTCGCGGCGAAGCTCTTCCAACCGAACGAGGCGCGGCAGCTGGGGCGCGATCGTGCCCGACATCAGATCGAGCGCGTCTACCGGCTTTCCGATCAGTCCGGAAGCACTCTCGAAGAGCTCGCGCCCGACCTCGAGCGCAACGCCGAGCCCCTCGCCGAGCTGCTCCATGATGCCACCCTCGCTCGCTGCCTTCTCCGTGGGCAGAGCGACCGGCGTCACATTCTCGGGGCATCGCCCTCTTCCTTCCTGCCAGTCGAGCCAGGCCGCGACGGTCGGCCAGGTGATTCCCGTGGCGCGGGAACCCACGACGAGAGCGAAGTGCCCGCCCGGAAGGTGAGCTTCGTAGGAGTCGGCCTCGGGTGCCGCGATGCGAATCGCCTGCACGCCGGGCGCTGGGGCGATCGAATCCGTATCCCCAATGAAAGCAAGAATGGGGCAGGTGATGCTCGCCAGGGTGGCGGTTCGTTCGTCGACGACGAAGCCTCCCTGCAGCATCCGGTTCGACGCGATCAGATGCTCGATGAAGTCCTTGAGCGCCGGTCCGGGAAATGCCTCCCAGCCCTCGCGCTCGAGAAAACGGCCGATTCCCTCGCGCGCCTGCAGGGCCTCGCGATCGTAGAGCTGTCGCGCAAAATCGATGCGCTGACGCACAGCCTTGACGGGGTCGAGCAGCTGGAAGCCAATCCGAGTCGCCCAGGCGGGAATCCCCGTCGGGAAGAGATTGGACTGAAGTCGGCCGAGGCTACCGAGTATGTCCGCAAGAACGTCGACCGGCAGGTCGACCGGCAGCGCAGCGTACATATCGACGGGACTGCCAAAGGTAACGAGGGACGCGATCCCCGAGTCTTCCTCGAACGCGGCATTGCGGAATGCCGCGGCCTGGTAGCAGAACATGCCGCCCTGGGAGTAGCCCATGAGATGGACATCCCGGCCCGTCTCGGCTCGCACGACATCGACGGCTCGACTCACCGCCACCACGTGGTCGCTCA
>CBDUYG010000249.1:0-5536 GCA_965371385.1 uncultured Myxococcales bacterium
TCGTCCGTCGATGTTCCGTAGAACTTGATGCGGTCCATTCCGAATAGCTGCTTGGCGCCGATTTCGGCAAGCAGTGCGTCGTAGAATGCGACCGCACGATCCATGTCATTCGTTCCGATCGTCGTGTATGCAAGCATGAGCAGGATCCTTTCTAGGCACGTGGCGCGGAAGTATACGCGGATCTTGTCCGAGCGTACGACCTCGAGAAACGCGATGAAGACAGCGAACCGCCCTTCGCGGGCCTCGCCGGGTAGTACCTATCGATCAGCTTATCTCGATCCCTGTGGCCGAAGACCGCGGATCAGAACGAACCCCGCGAGCAAGAGCCCCAGCACACCCATCGGCAATGGAGACAACGAAGGGACGAGGAGCGCGGGCGAATCGCAGGCGTCGCCGATTCCATCGCCGTCGGCGTCGCCCTGAAGTGAATTGGCGACATCCGGGCAGTTGTCGGCCGTGCCGAGCACCAGATCCAGATCCGGGTTGAGGTTCAACGCTTCGAGCTGCGCGCAGCGTGCCGCGCGAATCGCTCCGCCGGTCGAAGTCGAGTTGTCCGTTGTCACCGATGTAGCGTCGAACTGGAGCAGCGGCGTCAGTCCCGCATCGGATGTCGCCAGCGGCCAGGCAGGCGCCGTCGTAGGCACTGCGTTCTCGGCGAAGCTCGTCCAGGCGCCCTGGATCGAAGAGACGAGCGCCACGTCCCCCGCGTCGGGCGTAAAGAGAGTCTGCACGCCGAGCGTGTCGAACACGTAGAAGAGCTCGAGCCCATGGAAGGAGCGCAGATTGAAGCTCGGCATGGGATCGTTCAGGAAGTGATAGAGATACGCATCTCCGCCCTGCGCGGCGAGGGTCGATGCGTTCGTGGCCTGGGGACACACGAAGATCAGATCCTCTGCCGCCGCCCTAAAGGCATCGGCGGCCGACGCGAAGGCGCCGATAGGGTAGAGCGGCAGGATCGCGTCGGTGACCTCGTCGCCGAAAGCGGCCCGCAGCGCCGCTTCCAGGGTCACCGCATCGAATACCGTGGACTCGAGTCCGAGGGTGAAGACCGTCATCTCGTTCGCGTTGCTGCCGAAGATGGCGCTGCGCCCATCGGCTGCATCCTCACCCAACAACACAGCGGGCATCTCGTTCAGCGCATAGCCGTCGATGTGCATGGAAGCGAGCGGCAGCGGCCCGAGCGCGCCCGGCGTGATTGTGGCCCAGGAGTCCACCAACGTCTCGTCGGACGTTGCACGCAAACAGGCGAGCTGGCCGGGCCCTGCCCCGCATCCAGCGTCGATCGCGACCGACTGGGAGGTTGCGTAGCCCGATGCCGGAACCGTCCCTCCCGGATCGGCCTCGAGCGCATCCGCGAGGCAGCCACCACTCTCGGCAATCGCGCGGTGGAAGAGCCCGTCCGAAAGAGGTGTCGCGAGCAATGCGCAGACCGACGTCGCGCCGGCCGACTCTCCGAAGATCGTTACGTTGTTCGGATCGCCCCCGAACGCGGCGATGTTGTCCTGTACCCACTCGAGCGCCAGCAGTTGGTCGAGCAGGCCGTAGTTTCCTGTCGATCCGTCCACGTCTTCGGTGGACAAATCGGCCGAGGAGAAAAAGCCAAGGGCACCGAGTCGATACTGGATCGACACGACGACCGTACCGTCGCTGCCGGCCTGCGCGAGTTCTTCCGGCGTATTCGCAAGGATCTTGCTGCAGCCCTGGGTCAGCGCGCCGCCATGAATCCAGACCATGACGGGTCGCGGCCCGACCGGTGCGGCGGTTGGCCGCCACACGTCCAGGGTCAGACAATCTTCGCTACCGACGATGTCACCCGGACCGTCAGCGGGCACGTCTTCGCAATCTGCTTGCAGTGTGCCCAGCACTTGCGTGCATGCGAGCGCCGGCGTCTGCGCAACGATCACGGAAGGCTCCGCGGCCTTGACCACCGGCTTCGCCCAGCGGAGCGCGCCGATGGGCGGCTCTGCGAAGGGAACCCCCCGAAACGAGATGACGTCCGGACCGTCCAGGCCTCGCACGACCCCCGACGTCGTGGTGACCTCGGTTTGAGCCGCCGCCTGCAGTGATCCGATGAACGTAAGGGGGAGGAGGACGAATATGAGTGTAGGAATGGATTCAAGTCGCATGGCTCATCGTATCACGGCGAATCGCCAACCCAGTGGTCTTTCCGACACATCGGTGTTCTGGTGAGATGGATCATGATTTCACCACGGGGCCGATTCCCGGCCACCCCCAAGAAAAGCCGTGACTTGCCAGGCACTTGGCCCGGCAGGGGCGCCCGCGACGCGTCCCTTCGAAAGAAATAGTCAAAGTGACAGTTGCTAATACGACAGTATCCCATATAGTGACAGCATGATGACCAACCCCCAATACGCCATAGGCGACTTGGCCGAGCTCGGCGGCATCACTCGCCGAACCGTCCGCTACTACGTCCAGGAGGGCCTGATTCCTCCCCCCCTCGGCCGAGGGCGGGGCCGTCACTACACCGAGAGCCACCTCGAACGCCTCCTCGAGGTCAAAGCCCTCCAGGAGCGGGGCCTCACCCTCGACGCCATCCGCACCCACTTCCAGGCCCAATCTCAGCCTCCCGTCCAATATCTCGCCCTGGAAAATGCGCCAGCAGCCTCCGCGAGCATGGACTCTCCCCCGGCCCCCGAGCCCCTCTCCTCGCCACTCACCACCCCCCTCTCCACCCCCCGATCCTCTTGGACGCGAATCGAGATCGCTCCAGGCCTCGAGCTTCATGTCTCCAGCGACTGGCGGATTCCTCCGCCGGGTCGTCTGGCGCGCCTCGCCGATTCGTGTCGGCGTCTCTTCACCCCTGGAAGCGGAGCAACCTCATGATCATCGAACCCGAAACCATCACATCCACCTCCCATGGCCTGCGATCCGAGATGGGCCCCATCCCCCTCGTGGGCGTGTCGGTCGAGGCGCAGATTCGCGAGGGCTCTGCGCGAACCACCCTCACCCAGCGCTATCGCAACGTCGAGGACGAGCCGCTCGAGACGGTCTACACCTTTCCCATCGATGAAGGCGCGGCGGTCTGTGGCTTCGAGGCCTTCGTCGATGGAAGGCGCATCGTCGCCGAGGTGCAGGAGCGCGAGAAGGCCTTCGAGACCTACGACCACGCGATGAGCGAGGGTCACGGCGCCTACCTGCTCGATCAGGCCCGCCCGGATGTCTTCGTGGCGAGCGTGGGCAACCTGATGCCGGGCTGCGAGGTGGAGCTTCGCATCGTGCTGCTCTCCGATCTCGCGATCGAAGGAAAGGAAACAGAAAAGGGAACAGGGGAGGGCTATCGCTACGTGCTCCCGACGACCGTGGCTCCGCGCTACGCACCCGAATCGGATCGCCAAGGCGTCGGAGAGACTCCCGCGCAGGTCTTGAATCCCCCTACCCGAGGCAAGGTCCCCTACGGGCTCACTCTCGAGCTGGACGTTCAGCTCGCGGGCGAGATTCGCGGCGTCGAGTCGCCCAGCCACCCGATCCGCTGCGACCTCGAGCAGGGAAGCGCCCGGGTGTACCTCTCCCAGGAGGAGGCGGCGCTCGATCGCGACTTCGTCCTGCTCCTCCACCTCACGGCCCCCCACCAGCCCCGCGTCCTGGTGGAGCAAAGCGAGGGGGGTGGCTCCACCGTGAGCGTCACCTTCGTTCCCGAGCTGGCCGATGCCCAGGCCCCGTGCGAGTGCATCTTCGTCGTCGACTGCTCCGGATCGATGCACGGCTCATCGATCGCCTCCGCGAAGGAAGCGCTGCAGCTATGCCTGCGCAGCCTGCTCCCGGGCTCCACCTTCAACGTGGTCGCGTTCGGATCCAGCTACGAGCTCTGCTTCGAGAAGAGCATCGCCTACGGCGAAGACTCCCTCGCCCGAGCGAGCGCCTGGGTGGAGAAGCTCGACGCAGACCTCGGAGGCACGGAGATCCTCTCGCCCCTCACCCATGTGCTCGAGAGCTCGCCCGCGAGCGCCCTGCCCCGCCAGCTCTTCGTCCTCACCGACGGCGAGGTCAGCAACACCGCCGCGGTGCTCGACCTGGTGGCCGGCCACGCCTCGACGACGCGCTGCTTCTCGTTCGGAGTCGGACATGGACCGAGCCACCACCTGGTGCGCGGAATCGCGCGCGCCGGCCGGGGCGCCGCCGAGTTCATCCTTCCCAGCGAGCGGGCCGCGAGCAAGGTGATGCGACAGCTGGCGCGCGCCCTCGCCCCTGCAGTCTCGGGCGTCGTGGTGGATTGGGGCGATGCGCAGGTGGAGCAATCGCCCGGGACGGTGCCGCCCGTCTTCGGCGGCGAAGCGCTGCGGATATACGCGCGCATCGAGGGAGAGCTTCCGCGCCGGGTCAGTCTTCGAGGAGAGACCCCCGACGGCCCGGTGAGTTTCGACGTTGAAGTCCCGGCCGACACTTCCGTCGCCGGAAGCCTCCTGCAGACCTTGTGGGCGCGCGAGCGCATCCGTGAGCTCGAAGAGCCGCCGCACATCGGCAAGGCAACGCGTGGCTCGAAGCAACGAGGGCGGCGTAAGGAGACGAGCAAGGCGAAGAGCAAAGAGAAGAGCCGCGAAGAGATCGTGCAGCTCGCCGTCGAGTACGGGCTGAGCTCGCGCGAGACCTCCTTCGTGGCGGTCGAGTATCGCGAGAACCCGAGCGAGGAAGAGGCCGAGCTGCGCCGGGTGCCGATCGCCCTGACCCACGGGTGGGGGGAGGGGAGCTCTGTTGACCAGATGAGCGCACTTCTTTCCATGTCGGTGTCACTTCCGCCGGTCGGAGCCTCCATGAGCAGTGAAACAGCCTTTGCCGGATCGTATTCGTACGACGCTCCACGCGGATTCGATGATGGCGAGATCCAATTCCTCCATGCATCAATGGATGCACCGGCAAGTTGCAGTCTGGATTCGCTGGGTGACTCGGAGCTGCCTGTCTCGAACTCGCCGATGCTCGAGTTCATCCTGCTGCAACACGCCGACGGCCACTGGGACCTCGGCAAGGTCCTCGCCGGGCACTTGGGGATCAAACTCGAGGATCTCCAGAGACGGCTCACCGAGCTGGCCGATACGGCTGGGGAGTTCCCGCCAGGGATCGTGAGCTGCTGGGCTACGGCGCTGGCACTCGCGTTCCTCGAGACCCGTCACGCCGAGGATCGGGACGAGTGGGCGCTCGTGGCCGCCAAGGCCCGCACATGGCTGGCCGTGGTGGCGCTTTCGGGACTCTCGCTCGAGAAGCTTTGCGAGCATGCGGAGAAGGTGGTTGCAGGGGAGTGAGGGTGAGAATGGCGCGGCGGTCACTCGACGAGGGCTCCAATATCAAGGGCGTTCACCATCGCCGCGATGGATGATCACGATCCGACGAAATGGCCGCTCGCGATCAGCGAACTGCGCAACGACCGTCTCGCCCATCTCCACTCGGACTCCTCCGGCTACTCCGGATGAGTCCGAGTGGGTCGCCCCCGCTCCGCCCCAAGGTCCGGTAGACTCTCCGAGCGCGCCTTACGCTTTCTACACGAAGGAGACGACCATGCTGCGTCTGCTCCAGTGGATGCTGC
>CBDUYG010000250.1:0-5517 GCA_965371385.1 uncultured Myxococcales bacterium
TAGATGGGGAGAGCCACGGTCTCACACGCCGCCCGCTCGGCTTCGGGCAGATCGCCGTCCTCGTACCCGAGCGCCTCGAAGCAGGGTTGCCGGTGCAGGGGCGTGGGATAGTAGATCTCGCAGCCGATCCCCGATCGGATGAGATGCTCGCGCAGGGCGTCCCTCGTCTCCCCCGGCACTCGAACCACGAATTGATTGAAGATGGGCTCCGCGGGAGAGGGCGGGAGCATCGGCACCCGCAAGGGGAAGGCGACCTCGTGCCAGGGACCGGCCCCCTCCCCCGCCCCCCGCTTCCCGAGCTGCTCCGTATAGGCGGCTGCATTGCGTCGACGAGCGGCCGACCAGGAGTCGAGAAGGGGAAGCTTCACGCGCAGAACCGCCGCCTGCAGCGCGTCGAGGCGCGAGTTGAGGCCGATCGTCGGATACTCGTAACGCGACTCCTCCCCGTG
The DNA here is from genome assembly GCA_965371385.1 of uncultured Myxococcales bacterium. Taxonomy (GTDB): domain Bacteria; phylum Myxococcota_A; class UBA9160; order UBA9160; family UBA4427; genus CBDUYG01. The sequence goes on from CBDUYG010000250.1 coordinate 450, forward strand.
AATCCGCAAGGCTCGCACACGCGCGGCCAGCCCGGCATCCCCGGTGGTCACCATGCCGCCGTCGCCGTACCCCCCGAGGTTCTTGGTCGGAAAGAAGCTGAAGCATCCGAGCGAGCCCCGCGTTCCGATCCGCGCGCCGGTCTCATCGCGCGCGCCCAGGGCCTGCGCCCCATCCTCGATGATCGGAACCCCGAGCTCGTCGCCGAGTCCCAGGATCGCATCCATCTCGGCCGCGGCACCGAATAGATGCACGACGACGATGGCCTTGAGGCGAGGAGCCCGCGCCACCGCCTCGCCCAGGGTGGCCGCCGTCACGTTGAAGCTGCCGGGATCGATGTCGCAGAAGATCGGGTTGGCACCCAGTCGGGCAATGCTTCCCGCACTCGAGAAGAAGGTGTAGCTCGGGCAGAGGACGTCGTCCCCCGCCCCCACCCCGTGAGCCATCAAGGCCAGGAGAATCGCATCGGAGCCCGACCCACACGCCACTGCGAAGGGCGCTCCGCAATACGCGGCGATCTCCTCCTCGAGGGCCTCGACCTCCGGACCGAGAACGAAGCGCTGGGATGCGACGACCCGCGCGATCGCCGCGTCGATGGGCTCCTGGATTCCTGCGTACTGGGCCTTCAGATCGATCAGGGGAACCTTGATTTCACTCATCCTCGATCCACGCCTTTGGCTCGTTGCAGACGGGGGCAAGGGGAATCCCGACGCGGCCGCTGCTCACCGGGATCTTCGCATCCCAGACGGAATCACGCACCAGCGCAGAGGCATGGTCTACCTGTGAGGTTCTCCTGGCGGCGAATGAAGCCGGATTGATCCGCCGGCAACCGGGGCGCGGGTTCCAGGCAGATCGCGGCCTCCCCGGGGCAACGCGAGAAACCGCTAATCTCTGCTCGAAGAGGCGAACCTTACGATGAAGACCCGCACGCGAGACAGGGATACCGGCCGAATGAGCGACACGGACCTCGACCGTCTACGGGAGCTCCTCTGCCGACTCCAGGATCACATCCAGAGCGTCGTGACCCGCGCACGGCGGCAACACACCAGCGAAGAGCTCAGCGGAGTCGTGGCCCGGACCGAGGCCGATGTCCTCTACCGCATCGACCGCGTGGGCGAGGATGGGATCACCCGCTGGTTTCGCGAGCACTGGCCCGACGAGTGGCCGGTGGAGATCGTGATGGAAGGCCTCGATCCGAGCCGGCGATTGATCTTTCCCGAGGCACGCGCCGACTCGGAGCCGCTGCTCAAATGCATCATCGATCCGATCGACGGTACCCGCGGCCTGATGGTCGACAAACGCTCGGCCTGGATCCTGGCCGGTATCGCTCCAAACCGGGGCGAGGCGAACCGACTCCTCGATATCGAAGTCGCCGTGATGACCGAGCTCCCGCCAACGAAGCAGAATCTCGCAGATCAGGTCAGCGGGATCCGAGGCCGCGGCCGGGAGGGGATCGTTGCCGAACGAATCAACGTCGACTCCCGCGCTCGCCGCTCCATCCCGATCACCCCCTCGAAGGCGATCGATCTGCACGGAGGCTTCGCCTCGACCGCGCGCTTCTTTCCCCAGGCCAAGGTCCTGCTCTCCCGCTTCGATGAAGCGCTGCTCACCCAGCTCTACGGGAAGGCGGCCCATGGCGAGCTGGAGATCTTCGAAGACCAGTACATCTGCAGCGGGGGGCAGTTCTACGAGCTGTTGATGGGGCGCGATCGCATGATCTGCGACCTGCGTCCCCTCGCGTTCGAGATGCTCGGCCTACCCCGTGCGACAGCCGCTCATCCCTACGATGTCTGCACCGAGCTGATCCTGCGCGAGGCGGGCTGCCCGGTGACGGATGTGTGGGGGGCACTACTCGACGGGCCGATGGATACCACCACGCCGATCGCCTGGGTGGGCTATGCAAACCCGATCCTGCAGTCCCACGTGACGCCGGCCTTCGAAGCCTCGCTGAGGCTGACCTTCGACTCCGCGTCCGGCGCGGAAGGCAACCGGGGCGTCAAGGCGCAGTAGCGCGTCCAGAGCGGAGCCGGAGCGACGCTGCCCATCCCAGCCCCGCGTAGATTCCCGCGGCTCCCACGAGCATGAATTTCGGTATCGCACACACGAAGGCAACGCGCGCCCAGACATCCGAGGGCCCGTCGATGAGGAGCCGGATCAGGCCGAAGTTCTCGATGGCATCGAAGAGCCCGGCAGTGAGCACGAGCCACGAGAGCCCGAAGCCCAGACGCGCAGCGCGGGGAGCCGGACCCGAAAATCTCTGCGCCACCGCGATGCATGCGAGTGAGAGGAATACGGAATAGACGACGAGATAGACATAGTCGAGGCCCATCCCCAACATCGCCATCTCGCGCACCTCCGGGCTCCACGAATCGAGGATCGCCTGCGCGGTCGCCTGGTTGCCGGCGAATTCGAAATCGAGGATGCCTCCCGGCACAGTCGCGTTCTTCAGCGGCTCGGAGACGACCGCCATCACCCCACTCCAGATGATCACGGCCGGGGTTGCAATGACGAGGGCAGCCGGGCGATTCGACTCGCGAATCCAGACGAAGGGATGCTGCCGGCTCATCAGACCTCAACCTCCCTTGGCTTTCGAATTCGCTTCTCCACTCGCATCGACACTCGCGTCAACACCCGCCTGTCCATCCGCCTATCCATCCGCCTCTACGCCCGTCCTTCCACCCGCCTCTCCACTCGCTCCTGCGCCCGGTTCTTCATCCGTGGCCGACTCGGCGAATCGACTCTGGACGAGTCCGGTGCCCGAGCGTACCTGCGCTGCCGACAAGACCGCTCCGAAATCAAAGGGGGAGGTCCGCGCGATCGAAGAGGGACTCCAGCTCGACCCCGCGCTCCGCGAACGCTTCCTTCGCCCCCTCACCCCGATCCACCAGACACAGGACCCGCACGACCTTGCCTCCGGCCGCTTCGACGATATCGAGGGCGTCGAGCGTCGAGCCTCCGGTGGTGGTCGTATCCTCGACGAGGGCGACACTCTGCCCCTTTTCGAATCCGCCTTCGATCTGGCGTCCGAGCCCGTGCTTCTTCGTTTCCTTGCGGACGAAGAACCCCAGCAGCTTTTCCGCGTCGGGATCGCCCGCCGCTGCGCCGAGCACAGCCGAGACGAGGGGCACGGCGCCAACCGCCATCCCGCCGACGGCATCCACGTGCGGACCCTGGCCCAACCGCTCGAGGATGAGCCGGCCCGCCAGGGCGACGCCTCGGGGTCGCATCAGGGTCTGGCGCAGGTCGAGATAGAAGTCGCTCTCCCGACCGCTGGCGAGCGTGACCTTGCGGCGCTCGAAGCTGACCTCGAGGATCAGCTCGAGCAACTCTCTTCTGGCATGTTCGCTCGTGCTCTCTGCCGACAACGGCTGCTCCTTGAATTTACTGACATTGACTAGCCACGAGTCCCGCTTCTCCAGGTCTCCACTCCCTGCCGGGATCGAGCCCGGTCGGGCTCCCCTGCGAACTCACTGCTTGCGAATCCCCAGTGCGAACTCGGCAATCAAGCGGTTGTGAAGCTCGCTCGTTCCCTCGCCGAACTCCAGGCTCTTCGCCTCCATCAGGAGCCGCCCGATCTCGTACTCCGCCGTGCAGCTGTAGCCACCGAAGATCTGCATGCCGTCGAGAGCGTTCTGCACCGCGGCCCGGCTCGCGTTGAGCTTCGCGAGGGAGGACTCCATCGATGCTCGCCCGACTCCCGCGTCCTTCATTCGACCCAGACGATAGACGAGCAACCTCGCCTGCTCGGTGCGGCTCACCATGTCGGCGATCTTCTGCTGGATCATCTGGAACTCGCCGATCGGCTGGCCGAACGCCGTGCGCTCCATTGCGTACGGGATCGCGAGGTCGAGGCAGCGCTGGGCCTGCCCGACGCAACGGGACGCCACCGAGAATCGACCGGTATCGAGGGCGCCGCCCAGGATCGGGAAGCCACCTCCCTCCTTGCCGAGGAGGGCTTCGTCGGGAATGAAGGCTTCGTCGAAGTGAACCTCGGCGAGGTTGTCACGTTTGAGGGTGCGCATCGGAAAGTCCGAGATCGTGAGCCCCTCCAGCTCATGAGGGTTGACGAGGAAGGCCGTCACGCCCTTGTGCTTCTTGTCCGGGTCGATCGTCGCGACCACGAAGAAGAGACCCGCGTGGTCGGCGTGAGAGATGAAGACCTTGGTGCCGGTCAGCCGATAGCCACCGGCTACCTTGACCGCGCGCGACGCCATGTTGCCGAGATCGGTCCCGCCCCCGGGCTCGGTGAGGCAGGCCGAACAGAGGATCTCGCCGCTCGCGATTCCCGGCAGCCAGCGGTCCTTCTGCGCCTTCGTCCCATGCGCGAGGATCGAGGACGCCGCAAGGGAGTTCGCGACCGAGACCACCGACGCCACGACCCAGTCGACCCGGGCCAGCTCCTCGCAGATCACGCCATAGGTGAGCACATCGCTGAACGAGCCCCCGTACTCCTCGGGGATCATCGGTCCCATCAGTCCGAGGGGCGGGAGCTTGGCGATCAGCTCGAGGGGGTACTCCTCTTTCTGCTCGTACTCCTCGACGTAGGGGAGGATTTCACTCTCGGCGAACTCACGAACGAAGGCACGCACCCGGCGCTGATCGTCGTTGAGGTCGAAGTCGGCCATGCGGTCGAGGGGGGAAGACATCCATTCTCCAGAGGGATTTCCAGCTCCGGGAGGGCAGGAAATCCACAAGTGGTTGTTTTTACTTCGGTATCTGACATCCACAGCCGCGGGGTACCGATCGCGCCGCTCGGGCACGGACTGCACGGGCTCCCGGGCACTCTACGGAATCTGGGCTAGGCTCGCGCCTCGTTTTTTCCGGGTCTCGATTGTCAGGACCCGGCGAGGGGGGGGAGGGGAGTCGAAAGTCGCCCCGCAACACCCCCGCTCAGAAACAGTCCTGAAACCAACGCCTCCGCGAGGCGAATGACCCGAGAGATCTCCGATGAAGAAGGGCACCAACAACCGCAATCGCAACAAGACCTCGCGCCATCGCGCCAAGCTGAAGCAGAAGCACCGGCGCTCACGTCGCGCGAAGACGGGCGGCGCACGCAAGTTCCACCGCTAG
>CBDUYG010000251.1:0-5497 GCA_965371385.1 uncultured Myxococcales bacterium
CTCACGGCTTCGGCTCCAGCACGAGGCGATCGACGGCCTGCTCCTCTACGAGAAAGCGAGTCATCGCCAGCAGACCAGGCCGGCCCTGCTGCCAGGCGGGAAATCCATCCTGAAAGTGAGCGGAGCCCGGGCGCTCGGACTGCCCCGGCGCGAGGGACGTGAGCATGCGGTCCGGCGACGCGAGATCGACGGTCATTCGATAGAGAGTAGTGCGGCGGGCTCCAAATGGTCGCCCCGGATCGAAGTCCGCGATTCCCAGGCCTGCATCCCCAGCCGCGAAGTTCAGCACGGACTCGAAACGTCGAGATCCGGGCAGCGCCCCGGCGAAGAATCCCCGGCTCTCGAAGCTCGGAACGAAGGGCCGAAACGCGATCCCGTGGAGCGCTCCCCAGACCCAGCCCTTGCGCGTCGGCCCCTGCTGATAGGAGAGCCGGATCCAGGCCTGGTGGAGTGAGGTATGGATCGCCTCGCGCAGCGCTTCGGGATCCGTCCACCCCCCCGGCTTCTGGGTATGCGCGCTCTCGATCAGGGCCGACTCGAGGAACGCGGCCGGCTCGAAGTAGGCGAGGTCCAGGAGTCGATCCCACAGGGAGCTTCCTATACGAGCGCCGATGACCTCGTTGCCGAGCTCGTCCTCGAATACCTGAAACGCCGCGGCCCCGCGGCTCTGAAGTCGCACCTCTCCGTCCCAGCGCGAGATCAGCCCAAGGATCTCCCGAGCCTCCTTGCTCAGATGCCGGGGCTCCGGCCCGAGCAGCTTCTGGATGGCGGGTACGACCCTCGAATCCAGCCGAATCGCGCTCCCCGCCTGGGTCTCGGCGAGCTCACGCAGCTCGATGGGTCCCCTGCCCGCGAGCCGCTTCAGGTCACGCTCGATGCCGGAGCTTCGCCGGCCGGATCGCCAGAGCCATTCGACATCCTGACGCGGTGAGCTGCCGGGCGTGGGAGCATCGTCGACGATCAGCCAGGGATCCTCGGAGACGGGGACGACGTCCGACGACTCGAGCTCGAGGGCGCGGCCGATCCTCGCGCCGGGCAGCGCTTCGAACGAGCGCCATGCGCTCCAGTCGAAGACTCGCTGGGTACCCGGAACCGGCAACAGACCCGTGGCAAGGCGGTGTCTGGGCAGCGCCCCCGCAAGCTGAACACCCGCCGCGCCGGAGGCGTCGGCGTAGACCACGTTGAGAGCGGGACCGCGATACCCCTCGAGAGTGCCGAGTAACTGCTCGGCACTCGCAGCGCTCGCGAGCTCGATCAGCGAGCGCATGCCAGCGCCGGGCTGCGCTCCGAGCCAACCCAGCGAGGTGACTCGATTGACTCCGGGCAGCGGCCCTGCGACCGGCTCGTCGATCAAAGGACCGTGCTTCGTGTGATGAATCACGAGCTCGACCTCTCGACTCGGCGTCTGGCCATGGCCCCGAACCTCGATCAGCTCATCGCGCCGGACGAGGGGCAGCCATTGTCTGCCGCTGCGCACCTCCCAGCCGTCGAGGGACTCCGGATTCGCACTGCCGGCGGCCGGACGCAGCTCCTCCCGGTAGGCCTGAAAAGTGTTGACGCGGGCCGGAACCAGGGCCCACGCGACTCGAGGACCTCGTCCGGCCCAGAAGACCGGAACACCCGGAACCGTCACTCCGCTCACCCGGATCCCCGGACCCTCGAGCTGGGCCTCGTGGACGAGAGCGGGGATCGTCGGCGGAAGGTGGAGATCGACGGCGAGCATCGGCGCTCCGCTGCGAGTCGCGCTGCCCGCGACCACCCAGGCTCGCGCGCGCAGAGTCGTCGCGAAGGACAGATCAACCCGGGACTCCGAGTCCCGGAGCAAAGCAGCCGCTCGATCGCCGCCCCTTCGCCCGGGCGGAAGGCTGCGGGGCGGAAGCTCGAAGGGCACCCCTACACCTGCGATCCCGAAGCCTCCCGGCATGAGCGGGCTCGCCCCAACCCCTCCCAGAGTCTGGATGAGGTCGGCGAAGACCTCGGGCATCTCGAACGAGGGTCCCATACCGAGGCTCAAGAGCTTCAGGACCGCGATGCTGTCCACCGGCTCCCAGCTGCGCTCCCGGTCCTCTGCGGTCGCCACCGCCGAGCCTGTCCTCATGCGCTCGAGGTGGGCATTCACGCCACGCGCGTAGGCCTCGAGATCTCGAAGAGCCGCCGGGTCGAGGGCGTCGGCCTCGGCATGCGCGTACCACGAGAGCCCCAATGTCCGAATCCGGCGATCGTGGGACAGCCCATCCTCCCCCAGCAGCTCGGCCGTGCGCCCCAGGGCGAGACGCCGCAGCCAGAGCATCTGCGAGAGCCGATCCTCGGCATGCGCAAAGCCGAGCCCCGCCCAGACGTCTTCGTCCCGGGCGGCCTCCACATGCGGAATCCCCCGGCGGTCGCGCAGGATCACCACCCGGCCCGACAGACCCTCGACGACGATCGGAGCCCCATCCCTTCGCGCCGAGGGCGACTCCGACTCGTCAGGGCCCGACCGGAAGCTGACCCAGCCAGCTGCGCTGAGAATGCCAACGAGCGCGAGGAGAGCCAGGAATCCGCCTGGGGCGGACCGGGGTGCACCCCGATCCCCCGCTCTTCTCTCCTGCCTCAGCTGCTCGGCCATCCAGCCCCCCCAGGGTATCTCCCAGATCCTCTTAGCGGCACGATGAGGTGTGGATCTGAGACAGCCGGCTCGCGATCCACTCGAAGTCGACAGGAGATTGGTGCTGGCCTCTCGCCAGGACACCCGCAGAGAAGGAGCACCCTGCCGCGGCCGTCCCGGCAGAACGGGGCGCCTTGGGTTGTCTCCCGGGCGCAACAAAACCGAAAGCAAGACAAGGGCTTGGCAGAATTTTCGGGTGCCGTTACATTGCGCGCCCCAGCCGCAGCCCACGAGCTCATGCCCGTCACTCCCCAGCAGGAGCTCGAAAGGTCGTGGCAGCCGGCTGGCTCCGAGCGACAAGCGAAGCCCCGACCGACAGTCCGGCGGGACGAGCCCGCCCGGGACGCGAGTGGACGATCGCGAACACCAGGGAGACGATCAGCGTACCATGGCGGTTCGAAGTCTCGACAGCCTCCTCGCAGAAGAGGAGATCCGAGGGAAGCGCGTCTTCGTGCGCGCGGACCTGAACGTTCCGATCTCGCACGGACGAATCGGCGACGTCACCCGGATCAAGGCTTCGATTCCGACCCTACGGCGACTGCTGGCAGCCGGCGCCCGAGTCGTGCTGTGCTCCCACCTCGGCCGGCCCAGGGGCGAGCGCGTACCCGACCTCTCCCTACGTCCGGTCGCAGCGGAGCTCGAACGCGAGCTCGGTCGGCCCGTCGCCTTCGTGGACGACTGCGTGGGCGAGAGTGCGGAGAGCGCAGCCGCCTCGCTCGGCGACGGCCAGATCCTGTTGCTCGAGAACCTTCGCTACCACGAGGGAGAGACGAAGAACGATCCGGACTTCGCCCGCGCCCTCGCCCGACTCGCCGACATCTACGTGAACGACGCCTTCGGGACGGCGCATCGCGCCCACGCCTCCACCGTCGGCATCGTTTCCCATGTAAAGAGCAAGGCAGCCGGCGACCTGCTCCGCTCGGAGCTTGCCAGCCTCGACATGCTCTTCACTCCCGAGCGCCCCTTTCTCTGCTTCTTGGGAGGCGCCAAGGTCTCGGACAAGCTCGGAATCCTGGAGGCGCTGATCGATCGGGCCGACGTCATCGGGATCGGCGGTGCGATGGCCTACACCTTCCTCAGGGCACGGGGGGAATCCACGGGTGATTCCCTGGTGGAGACCGACCGCGTCGACGACGCCCGGCGCATCATGCAGGCCGCCGAGGAGAAGGGCTGCCGGCTCCTCCTGCCCAGCGACCACGTGGTTGCCCGCAAGGCCGAGGCCACGGCGGAGACCCGGGTCGTGACGGAGATCCCCGACGGCTGGCTCGGCCTCGACATCGGCCCCGAATCAGCGCGCGCTTACTCCGCCGAAGCCGAATCCGCGCGCACCATCCTGTGGAACGGCCCGATGGGCATGTTCGAGATCGAGGCCTTCGCCGGCGGAACCGCCGCCCTCGCTCGGGCGATCGCGGCGAGCACGGCGATCAGCGTCGTGGGCGGCGGAGACTCTCTCGCCGCCGTCAACCAGCTCGGCGTTGGAGACCGCATCGATCATCTCTCGACGGGCGGCGGGGCCTCGCTCGAGTACGTGCAAGGGCTGCGACTGCCCGGTGTCGCGGCGCTGGAGGTCTGACGAATCGTGCGAAGACCCATCGTGACTGCAAACTGGAAGATGCAGAAGACCACCGACGAGGCGCTCGCTTTCGCGGAGGTCCTGCTTCCGCTCGCGGCTGCGCCCGAGACCGGCCCGGTGGACGTCGTGATCGCGCCGCCTTTCACCTGCCTCGATCGACTGCAGATCGCGATCGCGGGCAGCGGGATCGACCTCGCCGCCCAGAACGTCCACCCCGAGCCGGCCGGGGCCTTCACGGGTGAGATCTCGGTGGACATGCTCCGGGACCTCGGTTGTCGCTATACGATCGTAGGCCACAGCGAGCGGCGCGCGCTCTTCGGGGAGACGAACGAGTTCGTGGCCCGCAAAGCCGTCGCGCTGCAGGAGGCCGGTATCCGGCCCATCCTGTGCGTGGGCGAATCCCTGGAAGAACGCGAAGCCGGCCGCACCCTCGAGGTCGTTGGAGCATCCCTCGCCGAAAGCCTCGCCAATGTGAGCGCAGGAGCCGGCGAAGCCTTGGTGATCGCCTACGAGCCCGTATGGGCCATCGGGACCGGAAAGACCGCGACCCCGGAGATCGCCCAGGAGGTTCACCACTTCATTCGAGAGCAGCTCGAGAAGCGATATCCCGGAGTCGCCGATTCGATCCGCATCCAGTACGGTGGCTCCGTCAAACCCGAAAATACCAGAGAGCTGATGGCCCAGCCGGACATCGACGGCGCCCTCGTGGGCGGAGCCAGCCTCGACGCCGCATCCTTCGCACAGATCGTCCGCCGCTCAGACCAGGAGAATTCATGATCACCTTCCTCATCGCCCTTCACGTGATCGTCTGCTTCGTGCTGATCCTCGTCGTGCTGCTCCAGCGCGGCAAGGGAGGCGACGCGGGCGCGGCCCTCGGCGGGGGCGGCAGCAACACCGTCTTCGGCAGCCGGGGAGCGGGAAACTTCCTCACCAAGCTCACGACCGGCTCGGCCGTCATCTACATGCTGACGAGCCTCAGCCTGGCCTACCTGGGCAATCAAGCGTCGAACCCGCTGGACTTCACGGACGAGATCCGAGAGGCGGCCGAGGCGACCGAAGAATCCGCGGGTGAGACGTCGGAAGAGGCTGCCTCGGCGGGCGAGCTCGAGGAGATCCAGATCGAGACCGAGAGCGAGCCTTCGGCGAACACCCTCGAAGAGATTGTCATCCCGGTCGTTCCCGAGGAGGAGTAGCCGGGACTCTCTACCCCGAGTGCTCGGATTGGTGACGCGAGAGACGGCCTCTGGTATGGTCTGCGCGCGCCAGCCAGGGCGCGGGTC
>CBDUYG010000252.1:0-5489 GCA_965371385.1 uncultured Myxococcales bacterium
CAACGTGGGCTGCATCCCGAAGAAGCTGATGGTCTATGCGTCCCACTATGCGGAAGATTTTCACGATGCGCGGGCGGGCTATGGCTGGGATGTTTCGCCCCGGGGATTCGACTGGCGCAGCCTGATCGAGAACAAGGACCGCGAGATCCGCCGGCTCAACGAGATCTATCGGGGTCTCCTCGACGGCGCGGGGGTCAGGCGCATCGAGGGCCATGCCCATATCGTCGATCCTCACACCGTCGAGGTGGAGGGCGCACGTTACAGTGCCGACAACATCCTGGTAGCCACCGGAAGCTGGCCGTTCCTGCCGGACATTCCCGGCATCGAGCATGCCGTCAGCTCCAACGAGATATTCCACCTCGACGAGCAGCCCCGGCGTGTGTTGATCGTGGGTGGCGGGTATATCGCAGTGGAGTTTGCCTGCATCTTCCAGGGGCTCGGGAGTGAGGTGGTTCAGCTCTATCGCGGGCCGGTCTTCCTGCGCGGCTTCGACGACGACGTGCGAGAGCACCTCGCCGGCGAGATGCGCAGGCGGGGCATCGACCTGTGCTTCGATGTCAACGTGACGGCGATCGAAAAGCTCGATTCGGGGCTGCGGGCCAACCTCACCGATGGCAGGAGCGCGGAGGCGGACCTGATTCTCTTCGCCACCGGCCGGGTGCCCCTGACCGCGGGCTTGGGGCTGCGAGAGCTGGGGGTCGAGCTCGATTCCAAAGGGGCCGTCGTCGTGGACGAGTACTCGCGCTCTTCGATTCCCAGTATCTGGGCGATCGGGGACGCCACGGATCGCATCAACCTCACTCCCGTCGCGCTTCACGAAGGGGGCTGCCTGGCCAATACCCTCTTCAACGATCGGCCGATGAAGCCCGACCATTGCGACGTTCCGGCGGCGGTGTTCAGCCAGCCTCCTGTCGGCACGGTGGGTCTGACCGAAAGCGAGGCGCGCGAGGAGCATGGCGATATCGACGTCTATCTCTCGAGATTCAGGTCCCTCAAGCACACCCTCACCGGTGGTGAGGAGCAGACGATGATGAAGCTGATCGTCGCCCGGGCGAGCGATCGGGTCGTGGGGCTTCATATGGTGGGGCCCGAGGCGGGGGAGATCGTTCAGGGCTTTGCCGTGGCAATCAAGTGCGGCGCTACGAAGTCGGACTTCGACGCTACGATCGGAATCCATCCGACCGCGGCCGAGGAGTTCGTGACGATGCGGGAGCCGGTCACAGCGGAGTAGCAGGGATCCTTCCCGTCCCCTGGGTGATTCACCTGGGCTGGAACCTGATTCGAATTGGAGCATGCCATGAAACTCTCGACGCCCCGCCTCGAGCCTCTCGAGTTGGAAGAGATCGAGCCCGAGATTCGGGAGATCTTCGGCGGCCAGCCGATGGACAACATCTTCCGCACCCTCTCCCACCACCCCAAGCTGCTCAAGCGCTGGTTGGTCTTCGGAAACCACATCCTCGCGAAGTCGAGCCTCACGCCGCGCGATCGTGAGCTCGCCATCCTCAGGATCGGATGGCTCTGCCAGGCCGAGTACGAATGGGGGCAGCACGTACCGATCGGCGAGCGGTCCGGGCTCTCGAGCGACGAGATCGCGCGCATTCCAGCAGGACCCGAGGTCGCGGGATGGTCGCCGAAGGACCACGCCATCCTGACTGCTGTGGATGAGCTCCACAGCGGCGCGTTCATCACGGACCCGACCTGGGAAGCCCTCGCGGAACACTTCGACACCCAGCAGCTGATCGACCTCGTCTTTACCATCGGCCAGTACAACCTGGTTTCGATGGCGCTCAACACCCTCGGTGTGCAGCTCGATGAGCGGCTCTCGGGCTTTCCCGAGTGAGGAACGAGTCATGAGCAAGCCATGAGTGGCCGCCTCGCGGAAAAGGTCGCACTCATCATGGGAGGCGGGCAGCTCCCGGGTGACACCATCGGCAATGGTCGTGCGACGGCCCTGCTCTTCGGCCGGGAAGGCGCCCGGGTGATCGTGGTCGATCGTGATCACGACTCCGCCCTCGAAACCGCCTCTCGGATCGCCCACGAGGGCGGCAGCGCCCTCGCCCTGGAGGGGGATGCGACGAACGAGGACGACGTCCGACGCATCGTGGAAGAGGTGACCTCGCGCTTCGAGACGATCGACGTCCTGCACAACAACGTCGGGATCGGAACGGGGGATGGCACCCCTCACGAGATCGAGCTGGACGCCTGGGACCGCATCCTCGCGGTCAACCTGCGGAGCGTCGTCGTGCCTTGCAAACACGTCATCCCCGTCATGCGGAAGCAGAGGGCGGGAGCGATCGTCAGTATCTCGTCCATCGGCGCCATCTGCTCGATGCCCACCGTCGCGTACAAGACGTCGAAGGCCGGCATCAACGCCTACAATCAGACCCTCGCACTGAGCAACGCGATGTATGGCATCCGGGCCAACGTCATCATGCCCGGATTGATCGAGACCCCGATGGCGATCGAGGGAATCTCCCAGGCGCTCTCCATCGACAAGGAAGTCCTGATCCGCAAGCGCAATGAAATGGTTCCCCTCGGCGCAAAGATGGGAACCGCCTGGGACGTCGCCCATGCGGCACTCTTTCTCGCGTCCGACGAGGCGCGCTTCATCACGGGAGTCGTCCTCCCCGTCGATGGCGGCCAGAGTGTGCGTGTGGGTTGAGCCGGTGCCCCTTTGCGTTGTCCCGATTCCCGACGCTGAGCCGCGTCAGCCGGTCGGCTCGGGCAGAGCCCGATGGAAGAGATCGATGAGATCGGCGCCCAGATCGATTTCGGGCAGGGGACAGCGCCTGGACTCGGGCCAGGGAAGACTGCGGTCCTTGTACGAGACCACGGATAGATCCTCCACGCCGACGGGCAGAAGGGTCGCGGGTCGCCCGCCGAGACGTTCGCGAGCTCGCTCTTCGAGGCTCGAGGAGAGCGCGTCGGGGATGCGATCGCGGTCGACGGTCCCCAGGCGAAGATAGAGGTCGTTGTCGAAATCCACCGCAGCGAGATGGTATTGATGGTGGATGTGGAACGATTCTGCGGAGCGTCGGATTCGCTCCAGGGTTGCGGGGTACGACGGTTCCGCTTCATTGCGGTCGGCTCTTGCATTCCGCACCCGCGGCGAAACCACGGCATCGAGTGATGTGCCGGCGGAGACCGGCCATCCCATCAATACGGCGTACTCGCCCTGGATCGAGAAGGATCGCTGATAGGGGCCCTGGCATCGGCTCTCGAAGGGGTAGTGTCGATCGACGAACCCCCCGAGCTGAACCGAGAAGGGCAGGTCGTCGCCCTCTCGAAGAGAACGGAGAAAGCCCGGGAGGTTCATCGCCTCCCGTCTTCCGCCCCGGCACGCTCCGTTCTGGTTCACGCGCGGATCATCGGCTGTCCCCTCCAGCCCGACAATCGTCGCATGGACCTGCTCGAGGCTATAGCCGGAAAATGCGGATCCCAGCTCGTCGCTGATCGTCTCCTGCAGCTCGCTGATCAGGGAGGCGAGCAAGTCGGGCTTGTCGCCGTAGAACGCAACCAGCGTTGCTTGCTCATGCATCCGGCCTGGCTGGCTCCTTCGGACCGATCAATCCTGGAGAATCATGTGTTCGAAGCTCGACGTCGAGCTCGGCATTGAAACCCTCCGAGCGTATTCCGACGGCGTCCAATTGCGGAGGTCCGCATGAAGCCCGAGCCTCGTCGTACGTCTGCCGCCCTCCTTGGCTCAGATGGACGGGCGTTCGCAGTGTAGCGTGAGCCACGACGACCCCTGAACGTCCACTCCGCCGCGGTCGCCTCGGCGGAGCCCTGGGCTGGAGTCATCCCGGTGAATCGTCTCCCCCGTGCCGCGGCGAACTCGACTACGCTGTCGATTGCGATCACTGAGGGCAGTTCGAAATCCATGGCACAAGGCGAGGCGTACGATCAGGGCCCCGGCCCCTTCATCACCCATCGGCTGCGCCGACTCCCGGATGGTCGCCACCTCGTCGCACAGTCGAGGCGCTTCCGCAAAGGGCTTCGGCCGCACATCGTTCGCGACGCCGAGAGCGCCACTCTCCAGCCGCCGATTCATGCCGCCGCTTTCCGCCGCTTGTGGGCGCCGCGGCGGCTGGCGTGGTGGATCGCGATCCTCTTCGTGATCGGGTCCTCGCTCTTCACGCTGGGCGGGTTCGCCGCCACCTGGCCGCAGTCGGCTCCCTCGGCGCTGCGCGATACCACGATCCTCAATCGGATCTTCGTCGTGGGGGCGATCTTTTTTACGAGCGCTGCCTGGCTCCAGTGGCTCGAGGCGATCAACGGCGATGTCGCGGAGGCTCTGGGCGACGGCGAGCGGGGCCACTGGCGCTGGTTCGGCTGGCAGCCCCGCAACCTCGGCTACCTGGCGAGCGCGATTCAGCTCGTCGGCACGCTGATGTTCAATTTCAACACGGTGGATGCGACCTTTGCGGGCCTTTCCTGGAAGTTGGAGGATCTCCTGGTCTGGACTCCCAACATGCTGGGTTGCGCCTGCTTCGGGGTCGCGAGCTACCTCGCCTATGTGGAGGTCTCGCATGGGGCGTCGTCGTTCGCTCCCCGCAGCGTGTCGTGGTGGATCGCCATTGCCAACCTCCTCGGCTCCGTCGCGTTCCAGATCTCGGCGCTCTACAGCTTCGTCGGCCCCGAGCCCTCGGCGGATGGCACGCTCTTCTGGGCGGGCTTCTACACGATGGCGGGAGGGTTCTGCTTCCTCGTGGGATCCTATTTGATGATTCCCGAGCTCTTCGACGAGGATGAGGAGCACGAAGCCCCGACTCCCGCCTGAGTCAGAACCTCAGCAGTGCCCGAATCCCCGGCACGACCACGACGTCGTCATCCGGATTGTCGGCGGGATCGAAGACGATCTGCAGGTCGGGGGTGAAGGAGATCGAAGCCCCGAGTGTCACGGTGTACTGCAGCTCGACGAGGGTCTCGGCACGAAAGCCCTCACCCGGGCTCGGATCCGACCACGCCACGCCGATCGCCATGCGGTCGTGCTCGCGACCGAAGGGGGCTTCCCAGGCGAGCCCGCCCGACACGAAGGTCTTGACCGGAGTCACGTCTCCATCGCCGTACCCGAAACGGAAGAAAGCGACGATGTCCTTCCTTCCAAGCTCCTGGTCGATGTTGAGCGCGATACCGAAGCCATCTTCACCCAGGAGATGGTTGTGCCAGGGAGTCAGCCGGTAGACCCCCTTGCCGAGCACGGGGATGTCGGGGCCGATGCCCAGCTCCAGGAGCTGATACCACGAGTGGTTGGAGACGGTTTCCCAGGGTGGTACCGCCTCGTCGACCGACGAATCTCCCACTCCGAACATCACGTAGGTAGTCTTCGAGAAGTTGCCGCGCACGACCCCGCCGAACCCACCGTAGAGGGGTCCGGGAATCGAGGGGTTGTTCATGAGTGAATAGGAGAAGAACTGCGAGTAGGCGTCGTTTGCGACCCGATTCGTGTCGAAGTGGTAGAGGAGGTCGATCTTGCCGGCGAGCACCAG
>CBDUYG010000253.1:0-5458 GCA_965371385.1 uncultured Myxococcales bacterium
TATCGGTGCGGTATCGGTGCGGTACTGGTTCAGTACCGGTTCACTATCTCGAGAGTGCTCTCGGCTCCCGAGTCGGGGATGCGCTTCACTGCGAGCGAGATCCGGTTCTCCGAATCGAGCGCCTTCCAATAGCTCTCCAGCACTTCCGGGGCGCTGCCTTCACAGGGAAGGAGGAGAGGGTCCCCCTCGAAGCTCGGCAGGGGGGCGCCGTCACCGCGGTAGGTCGTGAGACCGAGCCCGATTCCCGCAGACGGGAGCGCCGGGCGAAACGTCGTACGATCGGTCCGCGCCGGGTCGCCGGCACTGGCCTTCAAGATGCTCAACAGGATGCGAGCCTCGCCGCCGCGCCGATCGAGCATGGCGCTGATACGCGGAGTGAAGTTGGGCGCGTCGGGCTCGCGCTCTCGGGTATCGAGGGCATCGTCGAAGCTGCCGCCCGACTCCAGGGTAGCGAAGAGCGTTCGCGTCTGGTCTCCGTTCGAGACGAAGTGGATCCCCGGCAGCTCGAGCATCGCGTCGTAGATAATGAGGCTCGGGTCGTCCAATAGACTGGCATCCACGGGTTCGGTTCGCAGGGTCGTGCCTTCCGCAGCGAAGCGGCGATTTCTGCTATGAGGGCTGCGGCCCATGATGAAATAGACCAGAAGCCACGCATCGTCGTCGGACGCGCGCCCGACGACCAGGCCGCGCCCGGGATAGGCATTGCTCTGCAAGTGCGATTCGAAGTTCGCTCGAGCTCGTTCCAAGCCGCGCATTCCAAAATTCTCCACGATCTTCATCTCTCCTCCTGCTGCGCCGGAACGCGAAACTTGGCCCTTCTCCTGCCTCGCCGCCACCCCTCGCGGGCGCCCCCGGGCGAGAGCGCGCATTCCTTCAACGAACGCTCAGCGCCGAGAGTGCGAGACGACCACGGCCCCGAGCCGGGCCGGCGTCCCGGGGTTCACTCGATGCCTTCCCAATCATCCCCGTAGTGCAACATGATCTCGCTCCCCGGCTGGATGTTCCGCAAGGCGTGCAGATCCGTACCGCGAAACTCCGCGTTGGGCTCGAGGGAGTGATTGAGGAAGCGAAGCTCGTTCCTGCCGCGAATACCAACCTCGTTGCCGTCTTCATCCAACGTCCAGAGCACGTACTCGCCGTCCTTCTTCGTCTTCACACCCTTGAAGCTGGCGATGTAGGCGCCCTCGCGGATTCGCCGCCGGGCGAACACGCCCCGGCCGTGGATCGGACTTCGCCGCACCTCGATCCGATCCATCGCATTGGACCCTGCACGCCCGCCCTTCGATCGCCCGGTCAACAGCGCCGGATTCACTGCTCCACCCCCCATCTCCACTGCCTCCATCAGTCGGCCTTCATCCGGCCACCCTCTTCCATCGAGCGTCGGATGCAAACCCAACCGCGATCGGGAGGACTCCCGACGCCGATACTCGGCCTGGTTGTTTCAGCCATCCCCCGAGCGCAGCTCGAGGGTCGTGATCTCCCTGGAACAATTCAACCGGATCGCCGGTCCCGCAACCCCGATGCCGCGATTCACGTAGAGGATCGAGCTCTCGCGCCGAAAGAGCCCGCGATCGAATGCGCTGATCACTCGAGCGAGGCTGAGTTTGCGGCCCGGTAAGGGCAGGGCGACCTGGCCTCCATGAGTATGGCCCGCGAGGACGAGGGGAAATCCGAGGCGAGCCGCTTGTCCGAAGACCTCTGGGCGATGAACGAGGAGCAGCACGGGCCCGTCCTCGGGAAGCTCCCGGCCGATCCGCTCCAGCACTTCGGACTCGAGATCGCGACCCGCCCAGTCCCAGCCCGCATCATCCACACCAGCGAGGTAGAGGGGCTTGGGCGTGGCGAGCGAATGAATCTCCCCGCGCAGGAGTCGGATGTTCGGGGCCTGGCAGGCGAGGGCGTCCGCGACCGCGTCGAGTCCCGCGTGGTAGTCGTGGTTCCCCAGCACCGCAAAGACGCCGAAGCGAGCCTCGAGGCCGGCCAGGCGCCGCGCAGCATCCGGGATCTCACCCGGATGGGTGTCGAAGAGGTCACCCGTGATGACCAGAAGGTCGGGATCGAGGGCGTTGATGCGCTCGACGACTCGACCCAGCCGAGCCCCCTCGAGACCGTTTCCCATGTGGAGGTCACTGATCTGGACGATCCGAATTCCATCGTTCTCGCGCTGTAGCCCGGGGATCGCGATCGTGTGTCGGCTGTGGACAATTCGGAATTGCCCGACGCTGAACCCCCAGGCGAGCACCAGCGACACTCCCGCGACCGCGATCCCACTCGCGACGCGAAAGAGTTCGGAGTCGTTCTCTCCCGTGATGAGCCAGGGCAGGAACCGAAAGCCGATCCACGAAGCCAGGACACTGGTGCCGATCAGAATCGTACTCCCGGCGATCGCCATGTAGTCGCGACTGATCCGCCTCCACACCCCTCCCCGCGCTCGAGCCCGAGCGACCAGCGGAATCATGCCGATGTTCGCCGCGATGAGGAGCGCTGCGATTCCCAGCCACGTCAGCGCTGAGAGGGAAGAATCCGGAGCCGCGATCACGACGCCCCAGTGAAGGATCAAGGTCTGGGTGAGACCTACCGCCAGTGAGAGGACAGTCCACATGCGCGCGAGCAGATAGCGGCGCAGCCGGAACATATTCGATCAGAAACGATCCGCCGGCCAGAACACCAGCGTGTCCTGGGGCAGGATGCGTTTCAGGAACTCCTCGGGCACCTCGTCGGGAAAGAGGGCGATGTCGAGCCGCTGAGCCATCGCATTCATATTGAGGCAGCGCAGCATTGTCGTCGGGTCTTCGAAGGGGTGGCTCGTGAAGCCGCGCTGCTCGAGCGCCACCGTGAGGGCGAGATCGTCGAAGACGGGTAGGAGTAGGGCGCTGCGGAGCTGCCGGGAGGACAGGCTCGCGGGCGCAAGAGGATCGCGATCGCGCGTCTCGAGGCTCCGCGCCATCAAGAGCGCAAGGGGCACGGCTGCATCTTCCGTGCGCCCAAGCTCGGTCATGGTGAGCAGGCCGTTGAGCAGGGTGCAGCGCACGTACGCCACCGCCGCTCCGCCCCGGCGTACGACGAGGAACTCCTCATCGGGGTTGCCTGCCAAGGTGAGGCTCGCCTTCCAGAGCTCCTCGTCCCGCACCACGGTCCCGTTGCGCGAGGCCGAGTAGGCAGAATGAATCGCCTTGACGGCGGCGAAATCGCGCCCCGAATCGAACTCGTGGATCTCGATCCCCGCGTCGGCCCGGAGAGTCGCGTCGATCCCTGGCGGAAGGGCATCGGCCTTCATCAGAACACTGCGCTCGGCGCGCCAGGGTTGCCAGCCGGCTTTGCGATAGAACTGCGTGCGGGCTGCGAAGAGAAGTGACACCTCCATCTCGCGATCCACCATCGTATCCACCGCGTGGGCGAGGAGTCGGCTGGAGATTCCCTCGCCGCGCCGCTCGACGGCCGTGAAGACGGTCCCGATGCCTCCTGCCGGAACCGCATGCCCGAGGATCCGGATCCGGCGCGGGAAGATCTGCACGCACGCGAGCAGGCGACCGGCCTCCTCGGCAACGTGGATGTTCTCGTCGTTGTAGCTCGGATCGTGCTCGAGGTAGCGACGAAAGAAATCCCGCCCCTGCCAGCCGTCCGGGATCTCCCAGTCGTTCAGCAACTCGAGCAGCTCTTCGTGCTCTCCGGCAGCCAGCGTGCGAATCTCCATGACGCGAAGAGTATACCGGCTTCGAGCCACGTTCCGGCGGGTGGCCGCGGACGCAAGCGGGTGTCATGCGCGCAAACGTGCCAGCACTTCGTTGAAATCTTTCGGGTCAGGGCTCTCGGCCTCGATCTCCTCGAAGCCGACGCGAGCGGCGTGAAGCATGTGGCGAGGAACCTCGAAGGGATGCTCGGGAGATTCCTCGTAGGTGCGATCTCCGATCACGGGATGCCCGAGGTGAGCCAGGGTCGCGCGAATCTGGTGCAGGAAGCCCGTGCGAGGGCGCACCTCGACCAGGGTTGCGCCGCTCAGGGATTCGAGAGGTATCACGCGCTGCTGGGAGATCCAGACCCCGGTCGTTTTGCCCGGCTCTTCCAGCGCAACCACTTTCACCCGGGCGGGGCGGTGCCGGGCGACGACGAGCCCCTGGCGCAGCTCGAGCGGCGACTCGAATCGACCTCGCACGATCGCGCGGTAGCTCTTCGCGATCCGGTGCTCGCGAAATGCCGCCCGCAGTCGCTGCCAGCTCTCGTGGGACGTCGCAACGAGCATGACTCCCGACGTATCGACATCCAATCGGTGCACCACACCGCTCCGCAGTCCACCCTCGCCCACACCCTGCACCTGGGGAAATCGAGCCGCGACCCAGTTGAGGAGCGTCCCCGTCTCCGACTCCCGCAGCGGATGCACGGGCATGCCCGCGGGCTTGTCGAGGGCGATCCAGCCCTCACCCCGGGCGAGGATGCGCGGAAGATCGGGCTCGGCCCCCTCGCCGGTCCCCTCGTCGCCCCCCTCGTCTGAGGGCACCTCCGGCCGGATCAGCTGACTCTGCGGGGGCCGAAAGTCACCTATTCGGAGGCTCGAGCCAGCCGGCAACGAGTGGCCCTTGTCCCCCAACCCCAACACTCGCTCGTCGAGGGTCACTACGCCCTCGTCGAGGAGCCGGCGCACCTGGGCCCGGGAGAGGCCGAGCCGCTCGCAGAGGAATTGATCCAGCCGCACGCCCGCACGCCCCGCCGGCACCTCCTCGACCCGCTCGTCTGCCACTCCAACACCCCCCTCGGCTCTCGGCTCGGAACCGTCCCTCGCCCGTGCGACCCTCGCGAGTCCCTCGGCGACCCATTCTGGAGCTTCGCCAACCGGTCGATCCCGCGCCGGAAGGAATGGCTCCGGGGCCCATCCCGCTCCCCAGCGAAGCCGAATCTACAGTTTCCACCAGCTTGCAAGCTTGGTCGACATCGCCCGGGGGGCTGGTTACCCTCGCCCGTCGCGAAGACTGGCGGCACCCTCGGCGACCCTCTACGGGATCGCTCCAATGAAACTCGAGCCGACCGGGACCCTGCTCGAAGCGAAGCGCGCTCGGAGTTCGGAGCCTGGATTCGTCAGCGAAAGAGCATGGGGGCCGATGACGCAGCGGCCTCGGGAACACGACATGACGGACGAGCAAGACGATACGCGACACATCGCGATAATGGACACCACCCTGCGCGATGGGGAGCAGACCCCCAACGTGTCCTATACCCCGGACGAGAAGCTCCAGCTCGCCCGAATGCTGCTCCTCGACCTCGGGGTCGACCGTATCGAGATCGCCTCGACCCGGGTCTCCGAGGGCGAGCACGAGGCCGCGGCCCTCATCGCCAGGTGGGCCCGCAAGGCCCGGGTGATCCAGCGCATCGAGATACTCGGCTACAGCGATGGCGACAAATCGGTCGACTGGATCGCGAGCGCCGGGGGCAAGGTCCTCAACCTCCTCACCAAGGGCTCCGAGCG
>CBDUYG010000254.1:0-5456 GCA_965371385.1 uncultured Myxococcales bacterium
ATTCCCAGGCGCGGGCGCGGCTGCTCGAGCGGCTCATCGGTGAGCGTCTCTACCGTGCAGCGTTTTCCCGCCCCGCCGAATGAATTCGGCGGACCCACTCGCATTGATCGTCGATGAGCTCGAGCGTGCGGGAATTCCCCACATGCTTGCCGGCTCCTTCGCGAGTACCTACCACGGGGATCCTCGTACTACATATGACATCGATCTCGTGATCGACCCCGACCGTCGCTCGCTCGATCTCCTGGTAGATCGGCTCGACCCGGAGCGCTTCTACATCAGCCCCGAGGCGGTCGACGAAGCCTGGCGCCGTCGCGGACAGTTCAACGTGGTGCTGATGGAGATGGGCTGGAAGGTCGACCTCATCCTCCGAAAGGATAGACCCTTCAGCCGCGAGGAATTTCGGCGTCGGCTAGCGACCCGCATTGGCGGAACCGCGGTGCACGTCGCCAGCGCCGAGGATACGGTGCTCGCCAAGCTCGAGTGGGCGGTGGCGGGAGAGTCCGAGCGACAGCTGCGCGACGTGCTGGGAATTCTGCAGAACCAGGGAGAAGATCTCGACACCGGCTACATCGAACGCTGGGCGGCCGAACTCGGCGTCGAGCGACTCTGGGAAGAGGTCCAGCGGCGAAAGCGCGAGGGCGAGTAGGAGTCGTGCCCGGGATCTGACTCGAACCTGCATGTCCTTGGGAAGGTCGCCACGAGCATTCCACGGGCTGAGTTGTTTGCGTGGAAGAACGCTGGTGCATGCACGCGGGGCTGTGTGGTGGTCTGCCCACCGCCTCGGCCGTGCTTGCACCCCCCCAGGTTCGCATCGACAATACAGCCATGTCGAGTAGTCGCGATGGAATCAGGCAGCGGGCCGGGGGAACATCATCGACCGGCTCGCATGTCTCTGCGAAGCCGTGGCACGCCTTGGATCACAAGGCGATCGCCGCGGAGCTCGGCGTGCCACTGACTGGGCTCGACGATCGTGAGGCCGCGGTGCGACTCGAGCGCCACGGACCGAATCGGATCGACCCGTCGGCCCCAACGGCGCGCTGGAAGATCTGGGTCCGACAGTTCCGCAGCCCGCTGATCTACGTGCTTCTTGCTGCCGGAGCCATAGCGTTACTGCTGGGTGAGACTGCAGACGCAATCTTCATCGCCGCAGTATTGTTGCTGAATGCGCTCATCGGCTTCGTCAATGAGTACCGCGCAGACCGGCAGGTCTACTCGCTGGCTGCGCTCGTCACGAGCCGCGTTCGCGTGCACCGTAGCGGGCGCGTCATCGACGTGGATGCTGAGCTTGTCGTGCCGGGAGACCTCCTCGTACTCGAGGGGGGTGTGCGCATTGGCGCGGATCTGCGGCTCATCGAGGCGCACAACCTGCGGGTCGACGAATCTCTGCTCTCGGGAGAGAGCCTACCTGTAGAGAAGAACGCGTCGATCACGTTGCCCGCCGAGACCCCGCTGGCCGAACGCCGGAACATGGTCTTCACCGGCAGCATGGCGACCTCTGGCCGCGCGCTGGGCCTCGCGGTCGCCACCGGAGGGCGCACCGAGCTGGGCGCGATCGCCAGCCAGCTCGACAGCGTTCCTCATGAGCCACCGCCCCTGATGAGGCGGATGGAGCGGTTCGCGCGTCGGATCGGTGTCGCAGCAATCGTGCTGTGCACTGTCCTTGTGGTCGTGGGTAGCGCTCGGGGCCAGCCCATGGCCGAGGTCCTTCTCGCCGCCATCGCGCTCGCAGTCTCGGCCATACCGGAGGGCCTGCCGGTCGCACTCACCGTGGCGCTCGCCGTAGCTGTCAAGCGCATGGTGCGCCGGGGTGTCGTGGTGCGCCATCTACCTGCCGTCGAGGCACTCGGCAGCTGTGGCGTCATCGGGACCGACAAGACAGGAACATTGACTCGAAATCAGCTCACCGTAGAGCGAGTACTGATGGGCACGTCGCGCTGCGATGTAACGGGCGTGGGCTACATCCCCGAAGGCGAGCTGATCTGCGAGGGGAAGTCGGTGATCGTCCCCGAGGAGCAGCGCCTCTTTCGAATCGCGAGAGCGGTCTGTCTGGCCAATGAAGCGAGTCTGACGCGGCGCCAGGATGAATCTCCCCACTGGGAGTGGTCCGGGGATCCCACCGACGTCGCTCTGCTGGCATTCGGCATCAAGGCGGGGCTCGATCCGGTGGCACTGATCGAGATCCACGAGCCTGTGGCCGTAATCCCCTTCGAGTCCGAGCATCGCTACATGGCCAGCTTCCATCGCCATGGCGAGGGCGGGCTGATCTGTGTCAAGGGAGCTCCCGAGCGCGTCCTCGCGATGTGCGACCGTGAGCCTGCGGACTCATCCAACGGTTTCACTCCCGTCGATCGACAGGCCGTGCTCGACGCCGTCGAGCAGACGATGGGCGAGGGCTATCGCGTATTGGCGGTCGCGGAGGCAGAAACGCCACGCCACGTCTCATCGGAGAGGGCGCCGCCGGAGCCTTCCGGTCTGGTCTTTCTTGGACTCGTGGCGATGACCGACCCTCCGCGCGAGCACGTTGCTGCTGCTCTCGATGTGTGTCGGCAAGCCGGAGTCCGAGTGGTCATGATTACGGGAGACCATCCAACGACGGCAGTCAGCGTGGCAGAGCGCATCGGGATGGCCGCGCCGGGGGCAGAGGTGCTCACGGGTCAGGAGATCTCTCGCCTCGATGATGCTGAGCTCGACGAGCTTCTCGCCCGAACTGTCGTCGTCGCACGGGCGACACCCGCAGAGAAGCTGCGAGTCGTGGAGTCGTTCAAGCGCAGGGGCGACTTCGTGGCGGTGACGGGTGATGGGGTGAACGACGCACCGGCGCTTCGCCGTGCCGACCTCGGAGTCGCCATGGGAAAGGAGGGAGCGGACATCGCGCGGGAGGCCGCCGATCTCATCATTACCGACGACGATTTCTCGAGCATCGTGGCGGGCATCGAGGAGGGACGCTTCGCCTACGACAACGTCCGAAAGGTCACCTATCTCCTCGTCTCCACAGGTGCAGGCGAAGTTCTCGCCGTGACCGGAGCACTCGCTCTCGGCCTGCCCGTGCCGTTCACGGCAGTGCAGCTGTTGTGGCTCAACCTCGTCACCAACGGCATCCAGGACGTGGCCCTCGCGTTCGAGCCGGGCGAGCCGGGCGCTCTCGAGCGCCCGCCGCGGCCGCCCGGACAGGGACTCTTCGACCGCCTGATGCTGGAACGAACATTGATCGCCGGCGCCGTCTTTGGCTTGCTGGGACTCGGATGCTTCGCGGGCTGGATCCACGAGGGACGTTCCGTCGCGGAGGCGCGAAATCTCCTGGTGCAGCTCTTCGTACTCTTCGAGATCCTGCACATCGGCAACTCGCGCTCGGAGAGGACGTCCATCTTCCGGATGAATGTGTTCAGCAATCCGATCCTGCTCTTCGGCACGCTCGCGGCAATGACCGTCCACTTCACCGCGCTCTACACCCCATTCCTGCAGTCCCTGCTGGACGTGAGCCCGATCGCGCTCAGCGACTTCGTCTTTCTCGCCGGGGTGGCTTCGGTGATCATCGTGGTGATGGAGCTCCACAAGGCTTGGAGGCGGCGACACCCGCTCATCTGAGCCGGCACTCGAAAGGACGTGGCACTCGGCTGGCTCCGAGCGAGAAGCGAAGCCCGAGCGCAGGGCCCGGACGTTCCGACGCGCCGTCTCCGCGAGCCGCTCGGCATCCGGCGTCGGCCACCGCCGTTTCGATGCGATCTTCGACTACGATCCACTCGCCGAGCGCGCCCGCGAGGGAAGGGCGCTCGCTGGCAGGTTGCGGATGAACCCCGGAGCCACGCGTGATCTCTACCGTGACGCGTTCTGTTGCCGCGATGATCCTTGCTCACGTATCGGATACGCTAGCCTCGGGATCCAATGAAGCGCTCCAAAGGTCGTCGCCAGATCGCCCGCCTCGGGGTCGCGATCCTCGCTCTGGCTCTCATAGTCGCTCTCTGGGTCGGCGCTACCAAGACCTGGATCGCCCATGACCTGCGGGCGCTGGCGGCCTCCAATCTCAATCCGTCTTTCGACTTCGACGACTTGACCTACTCGTTTCCAAGAACCGTCGAGCTGCGAGGTGTTCGGCTCACGAGTCCCGATCCCGAAGCCCCCGGCGATTCGATCGAGATCCTGGTAGTGGACTCGCTTACGCTGGAGCTCTCCGAGATTCCGCAGCCCGAGAGCCCCATCCGCATGCACCGGATTCTCGTCGCCGGACCGACCCTCAACCTGGTCCGCATCCGTGAGGGAGACGCCACCAGCCACCTGTTGGGCTTTTCCGACCTGGTGAAGCCGGAGACCGTGCCGATCGAGCATTCGGCTCAGTCATCGGCCCGGTTCAGCGAGCTTTTCGAGGTGCGCACGTTCTCGGTCCGGGACGCGAGCGTGAAATTCGATCCTCGAGACGGTAGTGGCGCCACCATGCTGATCGACGGGATCACAGCGGAGCTGCTTCTGGAACCCACTGATGCGGGAAGCTACGGGATCGAATTCTCTCTCGATCATCATCCAGTGTTCTCTCTCGGGCTGCGCGGAAAGCTCACGGCCGACGATCAACGACTCGAGATTGTCGCTCTCTCCGGCAAGCTGAGGCTGGGGCGCGAGCAGGACCACTATCTCACCCCGGCGATGGGGAAGTTCCTGGCAAAGCGGGACATCACCGGGCGGCTGACACTCGCGGGAACCGGACTGCTGGACTTCACTGATGCCGACTCGTCCCAGCTGCAGGCCAGCATCGAAATCCACGATGCCGGCTACGCAGCGGGCGACTATGGGCTGGCGCTCGACCACGTCGGCATCCAGCTCTCCGTGGCCGGAAAGAGCGTGAGCCTCCAGCAGTTCACGATCGACGCCCTCGGTGGCCACGCCTCGATCGACGGCAGTTTCGAGCTCGACGATTCGCTTACCGGTGCATTGACCTTCGAAGGGACGGACATGCAGATCGGGGATCTGCTTCGCGCTGCGAAGGACGCCGCCGGTGTGCCGGCGTACTCAGGAATCCTGGGCTTCTCGGGAAATCTACGAGGCCCCCTGGCGGACCTCGACCAACGCGCCAAAGGAGGGGGGCAACTCTCTTTGCGCAAAGCGCGCCTCGCACGTCTGCCCGTGCTCTCAACGATCGACGAAGCCCTCGACCGCGTGGCCGAGGCCGCCATGAAGAGGGAGCACCAGGGGCACGATGCACTCTCGCTCGAGTTCTCGTTCGACGGGGACCGAGCACGCATCGAGAAGCTCCGCATGAACAGTCGCTGGTACGGACTCAGGGGCCACGGAGACGTCTTCCTCGACTCGCGCCTCGATCTGGAGGTGGACGGAGGTGTGGTGGCCAGAGTGGAGAACGAGATGGGAGAGCTGGGAGAGGTGCTGGGCGAGATCACCCAGACCCTCCTGCGCGCGCACGTAACGGGTACGCTGAGTGAACCCGAGGTCGGCATCGAGATCCTGCGACA
>CBDUYG010000255.1:0-5439 GCA_965371385.1 uncultured Myxococcales bacterium
GGAATGCGTCCCGACATCTGGAGAGACTTCCAGAAGCGCTTCGGAATCCCCAAGATCATGGACAGCTATGGGCAGACCGAAGGGAACGTGAGCCTTCAGAACCGAAGGGGTCGCGTCGGATCCGTCGGCCGTACTGCGCCCGACACCCACGATCAGCTACGCCTCGCACGGTATGATCTCGAAGCGGGCGAGCTCGTGCGGGGATCCGATGGAATGCTGGTCGAGTGCCGCGTGGGCGAGCCCGGTGAGCTATTGAGCCGGATCTCGAAGTCGAATGCGATGCCCTTCGACGGGTATGCGAACGCCGCCGACAACGAGAAGAAGATGATCCGCGACTGCTTCGAGAAGGGGGACGTCTACCTGCGAACCGGCGATCTGCTGAAACGTGACCGCGCATCCTACTACTACTTCGTGGATCGCATCGGCGACACCTTCCGCTGGAAGGGTGAGAACGTCGCCACGCTGGAGCTGGAGCACCTCTTGAACTCGGCGCCCGGAGTCAGCGAGACCGCGGTCTACGGCGTTCGTGTGCCCGGGGCGGACGGACGGGCCGGCATGGCCCTCGTGGTTCCGGAGAACACGGCCGACTTCGATCCCCAGGCTTTTCTCGCTCATGCAGAAAAGAGCCTGCCGGGCTACGCACGTCCCCTTTTCATCCGCGTCGCCGACTCCATGGACGTGACCGGCAATTTCAAACATCGAAAGCTGCGCCTGCAGAACGAGGGATTCGATCCAACCTGCATCGCGGATCCTCTCTTCTTTCGCGACGACGGCGCGGGAAAATTCATCCCGCTCGATCCAGATCTCCACTCCGAGATCATGGCCGGAACACGGCGGCTCTGAAGGATATGACTTCATGAACTACGACTTCACATCCGAGCAGATCGCCTGGCGAGACGAGGTGCGCGCTTTTCTTCGGATCCATGCCCTACCCGAGCTCGTAATGGAGTCGCTCGAGAGCGGCAACGAGGGACAGGGCCCGCATTCCCAGCGCTTCATGCAGGCGCTTCGCGACAAGCAATGGCACGCGCTGGCCTGGCCGAAGGAGTATGGGGGACTCGAGAAGGACGCCATCGACACATGGATATTCATTCATGAGCTCGAGTCGGCGGGCGTCCCGATGTTGCCTCTCACGGTGACCTCGGTCGCCCCCACGATCATGCGCGTCGGAGACGACGAGCAGAAGGCGCACTGGATACCGCGAATCGTTGCGGGCGAGGTGGACTTCGCTCTGGGTTACTCCGAACCGGACGCCGGGACGGATCTCGCATCGGTGCAGTCGACCGCCGAGCTTTCGGGCGGCGAGTGGGTCGTCAATGGGCAGAAGATGTGGACCACGATGGCCCACACCGGTACGCACGTCTGGACCGCCATCCGGACCGAACAGGACGCGTCCAGGCACCGGGGTCTGAGCATGATGATCATTCCGCTCGACGCACCCGGTGTCGAGATACAGCCCATCTGGGTATGGCCCGGACTGCGCACCAACGCCGTTTTCTTCGACGATGTTCGAATCCCGGAGAGCTATCAGATCGGAACGCGAGGAGAAGGATTCTACTACGCCGCGATGGCGCTCAACTTCGAGCGGCTCTCCCTGGGCTCGATCGCGATGCCGCACCGTGTATTTCGACTGGTTCTCGAGGTCATCCGCGAAGCCCGCTTCGACGGACGAGCGCTGCGCGACGATCCCTGGGTGCGGGAACGCGTCGCACGAATCCAGGTCGAGATCGACGCCGCGAAGACGCTGACGCTCGAGACCGCCTGGGCGATGCAGCAGGGGCGTGTCCCGACCGCCGAAGCATCGATGTCGAAGATCTACGCGACGGAGCTCACCCAGCAGATCTCCGACCTGTGCACCCAGATCCTCGGGCTCAACGGCCAGCTTCACTTCAGCGAAGAGTCGACTCTCGCGCAGGGCTGGATGCAGTGGCTCTATCGACTCTCACCCATGTACGCATTCGGGGGTGGGACGAACGAGGTACAGCGCGACATCATCGGCTTCATGGGCCTGGGGCTTCCGAAGAAGCTCCCCATCACAGATAGGAACTGATCCGTCATGTATCCGGAACCGACACCCGGCCAGCAGGAGATGATGAGCTCCGTGCGAGATTTCCTTCTGAAGGAAGTCACACTCGAGCGTCTGACGAGATGGGAGCACGAGCCGGACGCCCCTCGACGAGAGCTCCTGGCGCAGATCGCCGAGCTGGGCTGGCTTGGGTTCGGCACCCGGGCGAACGACGAGGGTGAGGGCGTCGACTTCGTCGATGCGTGCCTGCTCTTCCAGGAGTGGGGGCGTGGGCTACTGCCCCTCCAGCTGATCAATGCGGCTCGCGGAGTGCACGCACTGGCAGAGCTCGACCTCGGGAACGACCTGCTCGGCGAACTGACCGCGGGGCGCGCGGTCATCGCACTCGCGTTCGACGAAACGTGGAATCGCAATCCCGAGCATTACACGACCCGGATCGAAAAGGCACGAGTCGAGGGCAGCAAGAGCTATGTCCTCAACGCCGAGGGCGCCAACTACCATCTGGTTGCCGCTCGCGAGGGAGAGGGGCTTTCTCTGGTGGTCGTCGAGAATCGAGGCCTGCGAGTCGAGCCGGTGCGTGGTATGGCGAACGACAGCCAGGCCCACGTTCACTACGACGGCGCATCGGTCCTCGCTCGTATCGGTCCATCCGAAGGTGCGCGAGCGGCGTTCGAGCGGATGTGGACGCGTCAGCAGCTGCTCGCCCTGGCCGAGATGGTCGGCGGGATGGAGTGGGTGCTCGACACCACCGTCGCCTATATCCAGGAGCGCTGGCAGTTCGGTCAACCGATCGGCCTCTTCCAAGCGGTTCGACATCAGGCTGCCGACATGGCGACAACCCTGACAGCCTCGCGTCACCTTGCGTACCAGGCCATGACCCGCGCGGCCGCGAACACGATTGAATCGACCGAGATCGAGAGCGCCCTGGCGTATGTGGGCCAGGCGTTCAAGCGGGTGTGCTGGGCGGGACATCACCTGCATGGCGGCGCAGCCTACGTGCTCGACCACCCGATGCACTGGCACAGCGAGCGAGCGCAGAGCTACTGCATTCGTTATACGCCCGAGGCCCCCATACTTCGGCGGATCGCCGCCCGTCTGCTCGACTGAGGGGAAGCCGCAGACGAGCCACGAACAGAACGAGACAACCCAGCCAAGGAGACAACACGACCAATGCCGATCCACTACGAGCGCCGCGACGATCACATCGCAATCATTACGATTGACCGACCCGAAACCAAGAATGCCCTGGACATGGTCCATTTTCGCGATCTTGCCCGGGCGTGGCACGAGTTCTCGAGCGATGCGGAGCTCTGGGTTTCAATCATCACCGGAGTCGGTCGCAACTTCATGGCAGGTGCGGATCTCAAGACATTCATCCCCCAGGTGACAAAGCTCCACGCGGCGATCGCGAAGGGCGAGGTCGCCGAGATCGATGGCTGCAAGCTCAGTGACCCGACCGATGCGGTGCTGCGAAACGTGGCGCTCTACAAGCCCGTCATCGCCGCGGTGAACGGTCCCTGCGTAGCCGGAGGAATGGAGATGCTCGGGGGCGTCGACATCCGGATCGCGACTCCGAACGCAAGCTTCGGAGTGCTGGAACCGAGCCGCGGCCTCTTCGCGGGCGGCGGCACTACGGTTCGCCTACCGAGGCAGCTCGCCTTTCCCGCAGCGATGGAGTTCTTGTTGACCGCAGAGCGTTTTCCAGCGGAGCGAGCCCTGGAGCTGGGCCTGCTGAACGAGATCGTCCCGGAGGACGACCTCCTCGACGCAGCCCTGGGCTGGGCGCACCGCATCACGGCCAACGCTCCCCTGGCCGTTCAGGCCACCAAGGAGAGCGTGATGCGCGGGCTCGCCCTGGATCTCGAAGCAGCCTATGCAGTAGAGATGGAGATTGCGGGAAAGGTCTTCCAGACGGAAGACGCCAAGGAAGGGCCCAAGGCATTCGCCGAGAAGCGCGAGCCCCGGTGGCAGGCCAGATGAGCCAATCGATCCCAGCGACGACCACGCTGGACGAAGTCCTCTCACAGCCGGGAGCATGGGACCTGGTCTCCAGCGGCTACGAGAGCGATATGCTGCCGATCCTCGAGGCATTCTCCCAGGATGCCATCGAGCTGGCGCGAGTCGGTCTCGCGGACCGTGTCCTCGACGTGGCGACCGGCCCGGGCACCCTCGCCCTGCTCCTCGCCGAGCGTGCCGCTCGTGTGGATGCGGTCGATTTCTCTGCTGCCATGTTGCAGCGGCTGGCGAAACGGATCGCACGAGATGGCACGAAGGGCATCTACATTCACCGCATGGACGGTCAGGCGCTCTCGTTTCCCGATCGCGAATTTGACGTAGCCTTCTCCATGTTTGGCCTGATGCTCTTTCCGGATCGAGGCCGCGGCCTCGCAGAGATTCACCGCGTTCTCGTACCGGGCGGGCGCTGCGCCATTTCGAGTTGGGCGCCGATCGAACACTCTTCCCTGATGGGAACCATCCTGCGGGCCCTCGGAGCGGCCATGGGAGGGCCCGAGCCGCAGCCCCCGGAGCCATCCGGCTTGCAGGATCGCGATGTCTTCGTGAAGGAGATGGAGACAGCCGGATTCCAGGACGTCACGATCCACACCGTCTCCCATGGAACCTCGGTGACCGATGCCGACAGCTTCTGGGAAAGCATCGTGCGCGGAACGGCGCCGCTTGCACTCATGAAGCAGGGACTTTCCCCCGAGCAGTGGAGAGAGAAGAGTCGAATCGCAACCGATTATCTCACTCGAAGTCTGCCCGCACTCCCGGCCGAGCTCCGGAGCCAGGCTTTCATCGCAACGGGAGTGCGCACCTGATCATGACGAATCCCCAGGCTGCCGATTGGAAGAAGTATCCCTACCGTCCGGATTGGGGTAACCCGCACTGGTTCCAGTTCCCTCGCATCGACGGCCATGACCCGGAACTCGGGATGGCGACCTATTACCTCGACGGGTTCGTGCGGGGGAAGGAGAGCGGCCGTCATTACGCCGTGATGACGATCTTCAGCGAGATGAAGATCGTGAAGGGTATGCTGCGCATGGCCTTCAACACCTTCGCACTCTACGACTGCGAAACCGGGCACTACGGAACCTGGACGGACGACGACTACCCGCTCCGCTTCGGGCGCGCTCGAAAGTTCTCCAACGCCCCCGACCATCTCGATCTTCGCTACCGCTCGCCTCAGGGTGAGAACTCCTGGCTCTCCCAGCGGGACGCGCGCGGAGAGCTACGCCCCTTCGCCTGGGATCTGCATCTCCTCGGACGAGACCATCACGGCGAATCGATGGAGCTCGAGCTGAGCGTAGAGGCGGAGCGGCCACCGGCTCCGCTTGGCGGCCGCGAACTCGGGGGAGAAATGATGTTCCTGGGAGGCGAGGAGACCTACTCGTACTTCCAGAGCGGCCTCACCA
>CBDUYG010000256.1:0-5386 GCA_965371385.1 uncultured Myxococcales bacterium
AGCCCTTCTTTTCGAAGCTCCAGCGGTGCCGTGCGGTCGGAATCTCGACCGATGCATCATCGCTCAGCCAGAAGCGCAGGAACTCGACGGAACCGGGCCACTCGAGCCTGGCTGGCCCACCCTTCTCGGCCGGCTGGATGCGCATCTCGAATCCCGGACCTGCACACCCGCTCTCGAGCAAGAGCGCCACGCCATGAAAAGTGACCGGCTCATCGATCAGGGCCGCGAAGGTCGCGGCCAGCGGCACATCCGCAACGACCAGAAGTACCGGCCTCTCGGGCTCGCGCTCGAGGTGGCAGAGGGCTTCCACCATCCCGCAGCCGAAGCTGTCATCGCGCGCGGCGAGTGAGCTCGACGCCTCGCGGTTGCCCGAGGCGATCGAAAAAAGGCCGGCCTGAGCGTTGTGGACCGTATGGGAGAAGATCGCCGGAGAGATGCGCTCGCGTTTCACGACATTTTCGAGCAGAGCGATGGATTCGTTGATGCTGCCGTGACGCGACGAAAAGACGGTGCGTACGTTGGACCGGGCCTCCTCGCCGGCGCATTCGTACGCGACCTTGAGCATGATCTTCGAGAGGGGGGTGCAGCGGCGGCGCAGCATCGCTGGGAGGAAGCGCGCGTCGGGCACGCCCTCGGCCTCGAGGGGAGCGGGTGCATGGGCCCAGCTGCGCCAGTCTTCTTCCGTCTCGAGTCCCGGTGCCCAGGCGGCCCAGCGCGTGATCACTACATCCATCATCCAGCGCCGGCTCCGATCACGTTCCTCATGCCTGCCTCGAGCTCGAACAAGAGCCTTTCATCCATCGATGTCGCGCCCCAGCACCAAGGTGCAATTGTTGCCGCCGAAGCCGAAGGAGTTCGTCATCAACCTGAACTCGAGTCCGGGCCGGCTCACCGCGTCGATTCGTTCTCCTCTACCGCTGAGGTGTAGATCGGGAATCTCCGGGTCGCGGACTCCGTCCCAACAGTGCGGCGGTATATCGAGGCTCCCGTCCCGGCTCGAGTCGAGCATCATCCAGCAGAAGGCCGCCTCCATCGCTCCTGCGGCGCCCAGGGTATGACCGACCATGGGCTTGGTGGAGCTACAGGGCACGTCCGTGCCGAGGACGCGCTCGACCGCCAGGCTCTCCATCGCATCGTTGAGCGGAGTTCCCGTGCCGTGGAGGTTGAGATAGTCGATCCCGTCGGCGTCGAGGCCCGCGTCGGCGAGGGCGCGCGACATGGCGTTCGCCGCGCCCCGACCCTCGGGATCCGGCGCGGACATGTGATGAGCCTCGCTCGATTCGCCGACGCCCAACAGCTGGATGCCACCCTCTTCCCGGGTGACGAGGAAGACGGCGGCTCCTTCGCCCAGGGTGAGGCCCTTGCGGTTTGCACTGCAAGGATTGCTGGCGTCCTTGGAGAGCGCTTGCAGGGCCGAGAATCCCCCGGTCGTGAGTCCGCAAAGAGTATCGGTCGCTCCCGCTACGACGGCGTCGCAGAGGCCGAGGTTCAGCAGCGAGCGTGCCGATGCCAGGGCTCGCGCGCCCGAGCTGCAGGCCGTGGAGAGCGTGTAGGCGGGCCCGCGGGCGCCGATCGCCTCGGCGACGAAGCCGGCGATGCCTCCGAACTCGAGCTGGGCGTAGTGGAACTCGGGTGCCAGCTGGTCCGACTCACACTTGCGACGGATCGCTGCCTCGGCATCGGAAACGCCCGAGGTGCTCGTGCCCATGATGACCGCGATGCGCTCGGCCCCGTGTGTTTTGCGAGCCTCTTCGATCGGCTCCCGAATCTGTTCGAGGGCGGCGAGGCAGAGTGCGTTGTTGCGGCAGGCATACTCGGCGAGATGCTCGGGAATCTCGGGCAGCTCGCTGCGCACGTCGGCCAGCAGCAGTGTCTGATCCGGGACGAAGTCGTCGCGCATGCTGAGATGGGACTGATCGCCCTCGATCAATCGGGGCCAGATTTCGTCGCGACTCGAACCGAGGGCGTTCACGATTCCGAGGGCATCGAGCCGGCAGGGGGTCGCCATGGGGCTCACGATACCGAGCTTCAGGTCTGGTCGCCGGTCCGCTCTGCTTCGCCCCCGAAGGACTCGAGGCCGAGTTCCGAGTCGAGCTCATCCGTGAGGCGATTGAGCTCGCGGTCGAGGGCGCGGCAAGCTTCTTCCTCCTCTTCGTCGGAGCCGGACCCAGCGAGAATCGGTCGCGGACTCCCATAGCGAAGTCGAACCCGTGAGAAGGGCAGTGGCAGCAGGGTCCCGTCCCAGCTCGAAAATCGCAGGCTCGGGGAAGCCGAGAAGGCAACCGGGATGATGGGGCGCCCGGTCAGTCGCGAGAGGGTTGCGATGCCCGACTTCGATACCCGAGCGGGACCTCGTGGGCCGTCGGTCGGGACCGCGACGGTCGTGCCCCCCTTCACCGCCCGATAGATCCCCATCAAGAGCCCCGCGGCTCCACTGGAGCTCGACCCACGCGCGGGGCTCACGTAGCCGAGACGAAGCAGCATCGCCGTGATGAGATCGCCGTCCCGGCTCAGGCTGGCCGTCGTGCTGAACCCGCGATCGCGGTAGACGTACGCGGCGATCAGGACATTGCGGTGCCAGAGGGCTCCAAGCTGGGGGCCGTCCGGTGACTCCAGGGGGTCGGGCCCGTCCTGATCGATGCGCCAGGTGGCTCCCAGGAGTCGAAGGAAGAGTGCGACGAGGCGGCTCACGATCGCGATCGTGAGGCGATGGGCGAGGAGGCTCTTGCGTCGCCTGGTCGCTTGCTTCACCCCACGATGTTGACCAGGCGCCCCGGCACGATGATGATCTTCTTGGGCTCGCGGCCGGCGAGGTGCTTCTGGACGTTCAGCGAGGCCAGGGCGATCTCTTCGATGGTTTCCTTCGATGCGTCTGCGGCGATCTGGACCTCGTCGCGCCGTTTGCCGTTCACCTGCAGAACGATCGTGATCGTTTCATCGACCAGGTACTCCGGGCTCGCGATCGGCCAGGGCTCGCGCGCCAGGGATTCCGCATGACCGAGCTGCCTCCAGAGCTCTTCGGCGAGATGAGGCGCCATCGGCGAGAGGAGCAGGATGAAGGGCTCGGCGAGCCGGCGGGGTAGTGGTCCCTCGCTCCCCTTCATGACGTCGCGCAGAAAGACCATCAGCTTGGAGATCGCCGTGTTGAAGCGCATGGCCTCGATGTCCACCGTGACGCCCTCGATCGTCTTCGCCAGTAGCCGCAGCTGCCCCTCGCTGCCCGGCTCTTCCGAGAGGGGTCGCAGGCGATCTTCGTCTTCACTCTCGACCTTCCCTTCGACCTCTTCCATGAAGAGTCGCCAGGTGCGCTGAAGAAAGCGGTAGATGCCCGAGATCCCCTCGGTCGACCAGGGGGCGGCCTTCTCGAGAGGGCCGATGAACATCTCGTAGAGGCGCATCGAGTCCGCGCCGAACTCGTCGATCACGTCGTCGGGATTGATCACGTTGCCCCGGCTCTTCGACATCTTCTCGACCACCTGCTCGAGCTCCAGCTCGGGGTGTTCGGGATGCCGAGCACGTTGATCGGCATCGAAGACGACGTCCGCGAGGGGGACCCAACGGGCCCGGACCTCACGGCCATCGTCGATCGCCGTCACCTTCTCGCCATCCACCCGGACATCGCCGGAGGCGAAGCGTGCCTCGTCGAATCCCGACTCGTCGTTCAGGTTGTCGCCGTAGTAGCGATAGCTGTTTCCGAGGATCATTCCCTGGTTGACGAGCTTCTGGAAGGGTTCCTTGGTGTGCACCAGGCCGAGGTCGTAGAAGACCTTGTGCCAGAAGCGCGCATAGAGGAGATGGAGAACCGCGTGCTCCGCGCCACCGACGTAGAGGTCGACGGGCATCCAGTAGTTCTCGGCCTCTTCCGACCATGGGGCCTGCTCATTGTCCGGGTCGAGGAAGCGCAGGAAATACCAACAGCTTCCCGCCCATTGAGGCATGGTATTGGGGTCCCGTCGCAGAGTCTCGGCGTTCGGGCCCTCGACCTCGATCCAATCCTTCACACGGGCAAGGGGCGACTGAAAATCATCTCCCGAGGGCTTGAAATCATCGAGATCGGGGAGCGTGAGGGGAAGCTCATCCTCGGGAACGAGGGAGATCCTGCCCTGCTCGTCGTGAAGAACGGGGAAGGGCTCGCCCCAGTAGCGTTGACGCGAGAAGAGCCAGTCGCGCAGCTTGTAGGTGATCGTCGCTTCGCCGATTCCCTGCTCGGCGAGCCAGGCATTCATGCGCGTCTTCGCATCGGGGGTGACGAGGCCGTCGAGGAAGCCCGAGTTGACGGCGATGCCTTCGCCGGTGAAGGCGTCTCTCTCGACCGCGCCCCCGGAGACGACCTCGACGATGGGCAGATCGAAGGTGCGGGCGAACTCCCAATCGCGCTCGTCGTGGCCCGGCACGGACATGATGGCGCCCGTTCCGTAGCTCGAGAGAACGTAGTCGGCGATCCAGATGGGGATCTCGGCTTCGTTCACCGGATTGCGCGCCAGTGCACCGGTGAACACCCCCGTCTTACGTGAGGTGTCGGCGATGCGCGAACGCTCGCTCTTGCGTTGGGTCTGCTCGACGTAGTCGTCGACAGCCTCACGCTGGGCGTCCGTCGTGATTCCCGGGACCAGGGGATGGTCGGGGGCCAGCACCATGTAGGTTGCGCCAAAGAGCGTATCGGGCCGGGTCGTGAAGACCTCGATCGACCTCTCAGGATCCGCGACCAGAGGAAACTGGACCCGCGCGCCTTCCGAGCGGCCGATCCAATCACGCTGCATTTTCTTGATCGGCTCGGGCCAGTCGAGGCCTTCGAGGTCTTCGATCAGGCGATCGGCATAGCGCGTGATGCGCAGCATCCACTGGCGCATCGGAACGCGCAGCACCGGATGGCTGCCGATCTCGCTCTTGCCGTCGATCACCTCTTCGTTCGAGAGCACCGTTCCCAGGGCCGGGCACCAGTTCACCGGTACCTCGGCGAGGTAGGCGAGATCCTGCTCGTAGAGCTTGCAGAAGATCCACTGGGTCCAGCGGACATAGGCAGGGTCGGTGGTGTCGATCTCGCGCGACCAGTCGTAGCTGAATCCGAGCGAGCGGATCT
Organism: uncultured Myxococcales bacterium; assembly: GCA_965371385.1. Classification (GTDB taxonomy): domain Bacteria; phylum Myxococcota_A; class UBA9160; order UBA9160; family UBA4427; genus CBDUYG01. The sequence continues at coordinate 5,081 of CBDUYG010000256.1, forward strand.
GGCGGCGGAAGTTGTCGACGTTGGTCTTCGTCGTGATCGACGGGTGAGTGCCCGTCTTGATCGCGTATTGCTCCGCGGGCAGGCCGAAAGCATCCCAACCCATCGGGTGCAGGACGTTGAAGCCCCGCATGCGCTTGTAGCGCGCCATGATGTCGGTGGCCGTCATGCCCTCGGGATGGCCCACGTGGAGGCCGTCGCCCGACGGATAGGGGAACATGTCGAGGACGTAGTACTTTGGCTTGTCGCGCTCGATCTCGGCGCGAAACGTCTGGTTCTCGAGCCAGTAGTCCTGCCAGCGGGCTTCGA
>CBDUYG010000257.1:0-5379 GCA_965371385.1 uncultured Myxococcales bacterium
TCCCCACCCCTCCCTTTCAGGCCGCCTTCTGCCGTCGTTGATCATCGCCGGCAACAGTACGATCGACCCGATGGATCGACCTCCCTGTTTCGGCACTGAAGCCCGAGGCTCGGACCGCGCCGATACCAGCGACGTCGATGATAGTGCTACCGCGCATCGTGTCATTCGTCTCGCCCGAAGCTCGGAACCGGCACCGACCCGGCTCCGCTCCCGAGACGATCCCTTAGCGTCACAGCCCGGCCTGGAGATCGCTGCTCACTTCCAGAGACTACTCGCTACTTCTAGAGCCTACTTTCTATATATCTTATAACTATTTGTCTTAACTGCGGTTTTAATACGCGTCCGATACACAAGTCCTGCATCGAGCCTTCTGCCTCACCCCGGCGGTGGTGACCGTCATCGGGCGTCTGCGTTTCACCACCCAGCTGATGAGGCTCTTGTCAGGTCCTATAGAACGTGTTCTACTATCCCCCCGAATCCGGGACTTCGCGGTGCCGGAGGGCTTCGAATACCAGCACAGGAAGCCAATCCCGAGGCGGCAAACGAAGCAGGTTCGGAATAGACGTCTGAAAGTCGGCCGGGTCGAGAATCGACTCGTCCCCTGACTCGCAGGGATCGACGACGGTCCGCGATCAGCTCGGCCCGCTTCCAGCCCCCTTCGAATGGGAGTCGAGCATGAGCGATCCAGGCGCAGCGGCCAGTGAGCTGCTCACCGCCGAGCACGTCATGGAGTACGCGTACAAGCGCTCCCTGGGCCCGGTACTGAGCCGCTTCTTCACCGGCCTGCGCGATCACCAGATCGTCGGCAACAAGACGGCGTCGGGCCGTGTGCTGGTACCGCCGTCCGAGTACGACCCCGAGACCGGTGAGTCCACCGGCGACTTCGTCGACGTCGGTCCGGGCGGAGTCGTGAAGAGCTGGAGCTGGATCACGAATCCCAAGCCCAAGAACATCCTGCAGAAGCCCTTCGCGTGGGCACTGATCCAGCTCGATGGCGCCGATAGCGCGATGCTTCACGCGGTGGACGCGGGAAGTGAGGACGCGATGTCTACGGGCATGCGCGTCAAGGTCGAGTGGGCCGACGAGACCGTGGGGCGGATCCAGGACATCGCCTGCTTCGTGCCGGAGGGGAAGTGATGAGCGACCCGAACGCGAGCGAGCCCGTCGAGCTGATCGTGACGCCGGTGCGCTGCGAGTATCAGTACACGCCCGGCACGGCGACCCAGAAGTTCCTGCGCGACGTCGAGCAGGGCAAGCTGATCGGCCAGTCGTGCGGCGAGTGCGGCAAGGTCTACATACCGCCCCGGGGTGCGTGCCCGCGCTGCGGTATTCCCACGAGCAAGGCAGTGGAGATCGGCAACACGGGCACCGTGATCACCTATTCGGTGATTCGCGTGCCCTCGCAGAACATCCAGGTCGATCTCCCCTACGTCGCGGCCAGCATCCTGCTCGACGGCGCCGACATCAGCATCACGGCGCTGCTGCAGGAGTGTGACAACGATGACGTCCGCATCGGCATGCGGGTCGAGGCGGTCTGGAAGCCGGCGTCCGAGTGGATCCCGAGCATGACGAACATCAAGTACTTCCGACCGGTCGACGAGCCCGACGTCCCCTACGACGAGATCAAGGAGTACTCCTGATGCGCAAGGTCGCGATCACCGGATACGCGCAGACTCCCTTCGTGAGGAGTGAGATCCATCGCAACGAAGTCGAAATGCTGATGCCGACGCTGGCCGAGCTCTACGAGACCTCGGGATTCGAGAAGGCCGACATCGACTTCTTCTGCTCGGGCAGCACCGACTACCTGGCCGGGCAGGCCTTCTCCTTCGTGATGGCCGTAGACGCTCTCGGCGCCTGGCCTCCGATCAACGAGTCCCACGTCGAGATGGACGGGGCCTGGGCGATGTACGAAGCCTGGGTGAAGATCCAGACGGGCGAGATCGACTCGGCGCTCGTCTTCTGCTTCGGCCGTTCTTCGATGGGAGACCCGGCCGAGACGATGATCCTGCAGCTCGATCCCTATACCCTGGCGCCTCTGGGACCCGACGCTCCCGCCCTCGCCGCGCTCCAGGCTCGCGCCCTGATCGATGCCGGCAAGGCTACGGAACGAGATTTCGTGGAGATCGCGGTGCGCTCCCGGCGCGATGCGAAGAGCAACCCCCAGGCCCAGATCAAAGGCGACTTCGACGTGGATGAGATCCTGGCCGAGCCCTACGTCGCTTCGCCTCTGCGCAAGCACGACCTGCCGCCGATCACGGACGGCGCGTGCGCGATGATCATCGCGGCGGAGGAGAAGGCCAACAAGGCGAGCCAACCGCCCGTCTGGATGACGGGCCTCGAGCATCGTTACGAGTCCCACCAGCCCGGCGGTCGCGATCTCACGATCTCGACCTCGACGCGCGATGCCGGCGAGGCCGCCGGCGCGACGAAGGGCAGCTTCGATCTCGCCGAGCTCCACGCGCCCTTCAGCCATCAGGAGATCATCCTGAAGCAGGCCCTCGGGCTCGCGGACGACGTCACGATCAACGCCTCGGGAGGCGCCCTCGCGGCCAACCCCCTGATGTGCGCCGGCCTCGCCCGGCTCGGCGAGGCCTATCGCCAGATCGCGAGCGGCAAGGGGCAGCGTGCCATCGCCCACGCCACCTCGGGGCCCTGTCTGCAGCAAAACCTAGTATGCGTCCTGGAGGGCAATTCCTGATGGCGACCCGGCATCACGCAGCAGTCATCGGCGTTGGACAGACGAACTTCGACGCCAAGCGCATCGACGTCTCGATGGTCGGGCTGATCCGCGAGGCGGCCCAGCGCGCCCTCGAGGATTCCGATCTCGAGTGGAAGGACATCGACGCCGTCGTCCTCGGCAAGGCTCCCGACATGTTCGAGGGCGTCATGATGCCGGAGCTCTTCCTCGCCGAGGCCCTCGGGTGCGTGGGCAAGCCGATGTTCCGCGTCCACACGGCCGGTAGTGTCGGAGGCACGACCGCAATCGTGGCCGCGAGCCTCGTGCAGGCCGGCATCCACGAGCGCGTTCTCACCGTCTCGTATGAAAAGCAGAGCGAGTCGAACGCGATGTGGGCGCTCTCGATCCCGATCCCCTTCAGCCAGCCCATCGTGGCCGGAGCCGGCGGGTTCTTCGCGCCCCTGATCCGCGGCTACATCCAGCGCGCGAACGCGCCCGAGGACACGGGCATTCGGGTTGCGCTCAAGGATCGACTCAACGCCCTCAAGAACCCGGTGGCGCACATCAAGCTACCGGACGTGAGCTTCGAGATGATCGAGAGCTCGCCGATGCTCTGGGATCCGATCCGCTACCTCGAGACCTGCCCCTCGTCCGACGGGGCCTGTGCATTGGTGATCGGCAGTGAAAAGGTCTCGAAGGCTTCGGCGAAGCAGCCGGCCTGGATCCATGCCACCTGCATGCGCTCGGAGCCGACGATGTTCGCCGGGCGCGATCAGGTGATGCCCCAAGCGGGCCTCGACTGCTCGGCCGAGCTCTACAAGAAGGCCGGCATCCAGAACCCCCGGGCGGAGATCGACTGCGCCGAAATCTATGTGCCCTTCTCGTGGTTCGAGCCGATGTGGATGGAGAACCTCCACATCGCGCCCATCAACGAAGGCTGGAAGATGACCTACGAAGGCGCGACCGCCCTCGACGGCGACTTCCCGGTGAACATGTCGGGGGGAGTCCTCAGCACCAACGCGATCGGCGCCTCGGGCATGGTGCGCTTCGCCGAGGTTGCGATGCAGATTCGCGGGCAGGCGGGAGAGCATCAGATCGACGGCGCGCGCAAGGTGCTTGGCCACGCATACGGCGGCGGCTCCCAGTACTTCAGCATGTGGATCCTGGGCGACCAGCCGCTCTAATCAGGAGAACATCCCCCATGGCAGAACTCGGCTTCTGGAACTTCGCACAGCAGAGCCCCGACAAGCTCGCACTGGTAGACCCAACCGGCCGCGAGTGGAGCCGCGGTGAGCTCTTCGCCGAGTCGAACAGGATCGCGCACGGCCTGCGCTCGCTCGGCCTCGAGAAGGGCGACTGCGTCGCAGTCGTCTTCGAGAACTGCGCCGAGATGTTCCAGGTCTACCTGGCCATCACCCAGATCGGCATGTACATGACGCCGATCAACAACCATCTCACCGGCCCCGAGGTCGCGTTCATCGTCGAGGACTCGGGCGCCAAGGTCTTCTTCGGATCCGAGATGTTCGCAGATACCTGCAAGGCGGCCCGGGAGAAGCTCGATTTCCCCAGCGACCGCTGCTTCTCGGTGGGATCGGTCGAGGGCTTCCAGCCGCTCTCGGACCTCACGGCGGGTCAGTCGGCCGAGCTTCCCAGCGATCGCTCCGCGGGCCAGGTGATGAACTACACCTCCGGCACCACGGGCAAGCCCAAGGGCGTGCGCCGCCCCCTCGTCGACATCTCCCCCGATCTGGTCGCGAGCCTGATGTCCGCCTTCATCGGCATGTTCGGACTTCAGCCCGAGGACGACAACGTCCACTTCTGCGGCTCGCCCCTCTATCACACGGCGGTCCTCGTCTTCAGCTCCAACGCCCTGCACGTCGGCCATGCGGTGGTGCTGGTGCAGAGGTGGGACCCCGAGGAGATGCTGCAGCTGATCGACCGCTACAAGATCACCCACAGCCACATGGTGCCGACCCAGTTCCACCGCCTGCTCAAGCTCGATGAAGCGACGCGCAAGCAGTACGACGTATCCTCCCTGCGGGCGATGATCCACGCTGCGGCGCCCTGCCCCGTCGAAACCAAGTGGAAGATGCTCGACTGGTGGGGGGACTCGATCTACGAGTACTACGCGGCCACCGAGGGCGGCGGCACGCTGGTGACCCCTGAAGAGTGGAAGAAATTCCCCGGCACGGTGGGCAAGCCGTGGGCGAATGCGGACATCAAGATCTATGACGATGACGGCAAGGAGCTCGGACCGAACGAGATCGGGACGGTCTACATCCTGCTCGGCGCCGCCAACTTCGAGTACAAGGACGCGGACAAGAAGACCCGGGACAACCGCATCGGGAACTACTTCACGGTGGGGGACATCGGCGAGCTCAACGACGAGGGCTACCTCTTCCTGCGCGATCGCAAGACCGACATGATCATCTCCGGCGGCGCCAACATCTATCCGGCGGAGATCGAGGCAGAGCTGATCCAGCACCCCAAGGTGGCGGACGTCGCCGTGTTCGGAATCCCCAACGAGGACTGGGGCGAAGAGATCAAGGCCGTGATCCAGGTGATCGACGGCGTGACGCCCGGCGATGACTTCACGGCCGAGATTCTGGCCTGGTCCGCCGATCGCCTGGCCAAGATGAAGACGCCGCGCAGCATCGACTATGTCGACGAGCTTCCCCGTGATCCGAACGGAAAGCTCTACA
>CBDUYG010000258.1:0-5356 GCA_965371385.1 uncultured Myxococcales bacterium
GGCCCGATCGGGAGCCTCGAACCCTGGCCGAGGCATCGATCTCGATGCGACCGAGGCGCGCGGCGCGCTACCGCGCCTATTCGTTCCAGACGCTGATGGTCGCCCTCGGCTCCATCGGGCTCGGCTCCCTCACCGAGCGAGAGGACACCCTGCGCAGCGTGTTGGTGCGCGGCGTTGTCGCCATCGACCGCCTGGATTTCGGCGGGTGGCTCGAGCGCCTCTGAGAGTAAGGCCGGAGATTCACCCGTCCGCGGGGGAAAAGACTTCGAAGATCTGCACGGGCAGAAAGTCCAGGCTCTCCACTTGCCGGTAGCCCGCCTCCTGCATCTCGCCAACGACCTCGCTCGCATGACTCTTGTGACCGTCTTCGAGGGTCAGCGCCAGAATGCCCCCGAGGTCGGCATTCGGCTCGATGACCGCGATACGGCCCCCGGGACGCAGAATCTCGCGCAGCTTCGCGAAGTATCGAGGACGATCGGCGATGTGGTGGTAGGTGTTCACGATCAACACGGCGTCGATCGCCCCGATGGGAAGCCCGGGGTCATCTTCGGAGGCGAGCACGACCTCGACATTGCCTCCATCGCCTCCATCGCCTCCCGCGAACTCTTCTTCGAGCCCGGCGACGATCTCGGGGTCGAGATCGACCGCATAGACACTCCCCTCGCTCCCCACCGCATTGGAGAGGTAGGGGATGAAATAGCCCTCCCCCGCACCGAGATCGGCAACGCGGTCGCCCGGGCGAAGGGCAAGCGCCGCGACGACGTCGTCGGGGCGCTGCCAGCCGCCTCGGCCGAGGCTGGTGAAATCGACCTTCGTCAGGCCTTCGCATCCCGCCAGGATCGTCACGGCCACGACAACGGGTGCGAGGCACGCCCGCCTCTTCGTTGCCGAGAGCTGCTGAGGGTTCGAAGGTACTCCCGCTGAACGCTTCATGACTTCTCCCCCCGAGTCGCATCGCGACGCTCCACGACCTGGTCTCCGCCGAGCCAGCCTTTGATTCCTCCTGGGTAGACCGCGACGTCGACGAATCCGGCGGCGACGGCTACACGTGCGGCGTCCGCGCCGGCGCCGCACATCGGGTTGTAACAGTAGAAGACGAGCTTTCGGCCCGGGTCCGAGGGGAGCTCGCGCTCCACGTCGTATTCTCGGTAGCTCGAGAGCAGGATCGCGCCCGGGATGACGCCGTGCTTCTCGCGCGTCTCCTCCGTATTGGCGTCGCAGAGCACGACGGAATCGTCGGCCGCGAGTAGCGCCATGAGCTGGGGCAGGTCGAGTGTGTCGAGCCCGCTCGTATCGGCTCGGCATCCGAGCAGAGCCGTGACGACGAAGAGGATCGCCGGTGAAGTGCGGATCAGATGTCGGAACATGTCGACCTCCTGTGTAGAGGGGAGAGTGGAGAATGGATCAGCATTCGAGTAGACCCGCGAGCACGAAGCGCACCACGACCTCTTCTGCGGTCTCGGGATCGATCCCCTGTGGAGCGGGATCCCAGTGGATGTGGACGGCCCAGGTCGCGATGGCCTCGATGACGAATCGCGCCGTGGCGAGGGAGTCGGGTACGGCCGAGAGCAGGCCCATCTCGATTCGCGAGTCGAGATAGCGAGCGAGCATGTCGACCCGGGCGAAGCGCCCCCGCGCGTAGAAGAGCGCGCTGAGCTCGGGGTGGTCTCGCGCGCAGCGGTCGATCAACTCGATCAGCGTCCGGTGATGGGACTGCTCCGTGTAGAGATCGTGCACGATCTCTTCGAGCTCGACACGAACGTCCGGCACTCGCCGGCGCTCGAGAGCCAGCGCGAGCGTGCTGGGAAGGGCGTCACGATCGAGGGCCTTCTTCAGGTCAACCAGCAGCTCCCCGGCTTCGGGGGGAGCGAGCGGAAGCTGCAGCTCGGAGACCGCCGGCGGTGTGCGGTCCGCGTAGCGAAGCACGGCGGCAAAGAGCGCCTCCTTGCCCTTCACGTAGAGATAGACGGTCCCCTTCGCGACCCCCATCGCCTCGGCGATGTCCGACATCTGGGTGAGGCGATAGCCCTGGGCGATGAAGACCCGGGTGGCGGCCTGCAGGAGGTCGCCAAAGCGGTTCTCGGGAACGCGGCGGGGTGTCATGGCGAGTATTATTCATGACTGACCTGGTCAGTCATGAATATTCCTGACTTTTGCTGAACTCCCAGCAGGTTGCGGAAGAACTCCGGACCGAGCCAGGTGCGTAGATTTTCGGCCCAATCGAGGCGTGGAAGCGCCGCTGGGGCGAGCCCCAGCAAGCTTTCACGGTCCACACAGTGACCGGGAAGCCCAGCTTTGCTGGGCCCCCAACGAAGAGTGGCTCGGAAAGACGCGTGCATGGCGACGGGAGTGGGTTTTTCCGCAGCTAGTTCGGGCGGCACTCTGCTCGTCGTCAGACGAGCGGTTTCTCGCAGACGATGTGATAGGCCGTGGTCCCGATCCCCATCTGATCCAACGTAATCAGCGCATCGGCGTTCAGCATCAGCCGATCCAGCAATGGAGAGAAGTACCGGGGGAAAACGCGAGCCTTCACGCCGAGCTTTACCGCCGAGCGCAGCCACTGGAAGTATTTGTCCTCTGCGGAGATGAGCTGATTCTGCTGCCCGTTGACGCTGGGATTCTCGCTCAGGATGATCTCGAAGCCGGCCTTCTCCATGGCGTTGGTGATGTCCTGGACCGTCGGTGACTCGACGGCTCCAAGCAAGCTGCTGGCCCGGCTGATGAGGTCGACGTGCTCCTCACTGCCGGGGTCATAGTCCGGAAGCAGGACCCAATCGAGGTAGGAAAATCGCGCTCCCGGCTTGAGGACCCGAGCCACCTCGGTGAACACCTTGACTGCGTCCTTGGCATAGCTGAACGCCTGGATCTCGTAGGCCGCGTCGAACGTCTCGTCTTCGAAGGGCAGCGGATCATTCAAGCTGCCTTGTTGGAACCGGCAGCGACTCGCGAGCCCCGCTCTGCCTGCAAATTCGATTGCGCTCTGCACCTGACTCATATCGATGTTGATCCCGGTGACGTCGGCGCCCGTGTGCGTCGCCACATGATTCGCGACGCGGCCCCGACCGCAACCGATGTCGAGGACGTGCGATCCTGATCCGGCGCCGATGTCCCTCATCATCTTCTGCTCGAACAGAGTCTGGTTGGCGGTGACGCCCGCGCTCGGATCGATGCGGGGTGGGAAGTACATCTTCTCGACGTTGCCCAGCGAGCAGAGATGATTGAGCACGTTGTAGTAGTCGGCGATCTGCTCTTCCCGCTTGCCGTTCTCGTTGCTCCAATCCCCGTCGAAGAGCAGATAGGAGTCCATGAACGCATCGATCTCACGCGGCTCCAGCGTGTACAAACGGTGAAGCGCGATCGCGCGAGTCTTCAAACGGTACGTGTCGATGCTCAGCAAGCCCAAGGTATCCCCCTCAATTCGATGATATCGGTCATGTTGCGGGATTCCAAAATCGTCCGACCCGATCCCGTCATTGGTCCAACGCTCTACATTGCCTGTCCATGGGCCCCTGCTAGCCTGCCATCGCCATGAATAGAATAGTTCTTAGAGTCGTCAACAAGGTAATGGCTGCGTTCGTGGGGTCGGGCATCAGCATCAGCGAGCAGGGGGAGCTGTGCCTGCCGGATGGGCTCTGTCCCAACCGGGTGCACCGCTTCATCGAGCTGTGCACGAATGAGAGCTTCGCCAGCCCCCGCGAAGCCATGCACGCGCTCTTCACCCGTCTTCGAGTGAGTCCGCGCGCCGTCGGGCTCCTCGACGAGATCATCGACTCGAAAGGAGACGTGGAGTTCGGGGCGGTCGCAAGACACACGGGAGGGTTGATGGTGGCGCTTCCCGAATTCAAGCAGATTCCGGTGCGCTTCCGCGACTTCCTCGTGGACGATCTGGGTCTCGCCTCGGACTCCTGTGAGCGCCTCGACCAGGCCGTGGCTTCGGCGCGTGAGGCCGCGGCGGCTCGCGTAGGTTGTGAGGCCACGTGGGACGCGATCCTCGAGAACTCCGCTGCAATCAGCGCTCTGGCACAGCCCTGGCGCGAGCGTCTGGCCGCCGCTTGAGCGGTGCCGGGCGGGACGCCCCATGGCGGTGTCGGGCGGGGCGAACACCTTCCCGTCGATTCGCGCGATTTCGCGTGTGAGTCGATCCCACACCGGCTGACAGAATATGGGCTTCAACTGGGACTTCTCAGGTTGTCTTCGAGGCTTGGAGGGGATGACGAGCGATCGGATCATCGAGGCCGACTCGACGCGGGTCGCGCTCAGGAATTCATAGCATCGCGATTGATCAGCGCCACCAGAGCGTTTAACGACGCAACGCGAAAGTCATGCCCACCCGGGCGCTGGTCGAAGGCGCCGATCAGCAGAATGGCGTCGAAGGCCTGCATCAGGCCATGAGCGACGAGCTTGGGGTCGCGGTCCCCGGGGAGGAGCTGCGAGACCGTCTCAGTCAGTGCGCCCGCGAAGCGTTGATTGAGATCGAGCAGCGTGTCGACGACGATTCCGCCCAGCTGAGGCGACTCGACGGCCCAGCGCACGAAGGCGACGATCTCATCGCCGTGATCCTCGGTGAAGCGCAGGGACATGGCGATCTGCTCCTCGAGGCGCTTGGAGGCATCGACTTCGTCCCAGTTTCGTGCAAATGACTCTCGAAAGGGTTCGAGCATCCGCGAGAAGGATTCGCGAAAGAGGCTGGCCTTGTCGCTAAAGTGCCAGAAGACCGTCGTTCGGCTCACACCCGCGCGGTCTGCGATGTCGCGGATGGTCGCACCCTCGTAGCCGCGGGAAACGAAGAGCTCTGTCGCGGCGGCCAGAATCTTTTCCTGCGTGTCGGCTTTGTTTCGTCCAGCCCCGGCCGCCATCTCCGCCTCCTCTTTCCAACCTGCTTCTGTCCGGCGCGATGGTGCCATAGCTCCCCTGGGCCCCGTGGAGAACTATCGGACTGAATCACGACTTGAGTCCGACACTCGTGTGGTCCCCGGCAGCTGCGACACGCATATGAAGAACGAGCTCGATCCGCCCGAAATTGACGCGATCGAACCTGCGCCGCCGGGGCACCGGGCCATGAATCGAAGCGAATTCCAACATTCGTGGCCCGTTGGCCCGATGGTCCCTGCAGCGAATCTACCTGAGCTCGGAGAAGGCCGCTGGATCCTCGCGCGAAGTAGCGCGTCGCCGCGTCTCATCCCGTGGGAGTCGAACGGCGCGTCAGGTTGAATGCTGTGGGCGTAGCTACGGCTCAGGGAGCGCAACCAAGCCAGAGAGCCGCGGACTTGTCCGAATGCAGGGGGACCTGCCGGCGGCTCTGCTAGGCCTCGGCTTCCTGCTCGCGCGCCGCCTCTCGCTCTCGGCGAGCGCTGCG
>CBDUYG010000259.1:0-5341 GCA_965371385.1 uncultured Myxococcales bacterium
TGGTCGAGTATCCCGGCTATGGAAGATCCGAGGGTGCGCCATCGGAGCAGAGCATTCGCGAGGCGATGCTGGCGGGATTCGACGCCCTGGTCGCCCGGCCGGAGATCGACCCGGAGCGCATCGTTCTCCACGGCCGCTCGGTGGGGGGCGGAGCGGTCTGCACGATTCTGGGTGAGCGTCCTGTGGCCGCCTTGATCCTGCAATCGACCTTTACCAGCACCGCGGACTTCGCGCGCGAGATTCTCCGGATTCCCTCGTTCCTGATCCGGGATCCCTTCCGCAATCGGGATGCGGTCGCGGACTACTCGGGCCCGGTCCTGGTCATGCACGGACTCCACGACGACATCATCCCCTATGCGCATGGAGTCGCGCTCAGCGAGGCATCCACCCGCGCGAGCCTGTACTCGATGGAGTGTCGGCACAACGATTGTCCGCCGAGCTGGCCGAGCTTCTGGCGGGAGATCGGGGAGTTTCTCTCCCGCGAGGGATTGATCGGGCGTGACGGCGGCAGTCGTCCTACCGTGTCGAGGTAGCAAGCACACCCGGCGTTCGAGTATCACACTCGATGGAACGCGCGTGGGGCAGGGCGCTGGAGAACGGGTCGGGAGGAATTGCGGCCATGGGTGAGGTCCTCGAGCTCGCGGAGCGGGCGTGGCAGGGGGAGCTCGGGCGGGTCAACGTGCATCCCGGGCGGGTGCTGGTTGCGCTCGAGGAGCTCGATGACGATCTGGCCTTCATGTCGGCGTTTTCCAACGCGGCGATTCTGAAGACCAGCGAGGGTCTGGTTTTTATCGATACGAGCGGGCCCTTCCACGCGGGCAAGATCTACGAAGACGTGCGAGCCTGGTCGCCGCAGCCGGTTCATTCCGCCGTCTACACGCATGGACACGTTGATCACGTCTTCGGCCTCGGCCTCTTCGAGAAGGAGGCGAGCGCGAAGGGTTGGCCGCGCACCCGCGTGATCGCCCACGAGGCCTGTCCCGCGCGATTCGACCGATACATCATGACCGGCGGCTACAATGGGATCATCAATCAGCGGCAGTTCGATCTCCCCTCACCGCTCTTTCCCAAGGAGTTCCGCTATCCGGACGTCACCCTGAGTGACCACATGCAGCTCGATGTGGGAGGCACCCTCGTCGAGCTGCACCACGACAAGGGCGAGACGGACGACGGCGTCTGGGCGTGGCTGCCCGAGAGCCGGACGATCTACACCGGGGACCTCTTCATCTGGGCCGCGCCCAACTGCGGCAATCCACAAAAGGTTCAGCGCTATCCGCGCGAGTGGGCGCGCGCCCTGCGCAAGATGCAGGCCCACGCCCCGGAGCGATTGCTGCCGGGTCACGGCCCGCCGATCCTCGGAAGCGATCGCGTCTCCCAGGCGCTCGGCGACTGCGCGGAGCTACTCGAAACCCTGACCGAGCAGACCCTCGAGATGATGAATCAGGGGGCCCGCCTCAACGACCTGATCCACAGCGTGAAGGTCCCCTCACACCTGCTCGAGCAGCCCTATCTGCGCCCCATCTACGACGACCCCCAGTTCATCGTACGCAACCTCTGGCGGCTCTACGGTGGCTGGTACGATGGCAATCCGGCGAATCTGAAGCCGGCACCCGACGAAGAGCTGGCCTGCGCGCTGGCACAGCTCAGCGGGGGGGCGCGCACGATGGCTCGTCACGCCGAGGAGCTGGCGAGCGTGGGGAAGCTCGATGTCGCGTGTCACCTGGTGGAGTTCGCGGTCAGGGCCGATGAGAAGGACGAGAGCATCCAGGCGATCCGGGCGGCGCTCTTCCGTGCGCGCGCCGAGTCCGAGTCCAGTTTGATGGCGAAGGCGATCTTCGAGGCCGCCGCGCGCGACAGCGATCCGAGCTGAACCCCATGGCCCGCGAATCGCACTCCGCGGGTCTGCGTCTGGAAGGAGCCTGGTCCCCGTTCGTTCAAGGACATCATTGACATCGTAGGGACTGAGCTGCATGGTCTGCCGATGGACGCAACCAGTCTCAAGAAGCTCAGCGGGTACCTGGGCAAGAACCTTCGCTCGATCCGGGAGCTGCGTGGCCTGACCCAACAGCAGCTCGCCACCCTGTGCGAGGTCCCTCGCTCCACGGTGGCGAATATCGAGGTGGGGGGGTCGAACCCGACCCTCGCGGTGCTGCTTCGTCTCTCCGGAGCCTTGCACCTCTCCCTGGAAGAGCTGCTCGCACGCCCCCGAGCGCGCTGCCAGGTCTATCCGCCCGGCTCCCTACCGAGCCTCGAGCCGCGCAGCGGCAGCGGCGCAGAGCTACAGCAGCTCCTTCCCCAGGCGATTCCGGGGATGTCGATCGACCGGCTCGAGCTTCCCGCCGGCGTTCGCATGAAGGGCTCGCCCCATGCTCCGGGGACTCACGAGTTCCTCTATTGCGAGCGCGGCCAGCTCAATCTCTGGGTCGCCGGCGAGCAATTCGAGCTTAAGCGCGGTGCCGTGGCGGCCTTCCCGGGAGATCAGCGGCACAGCTACGAGAACCCCGGCCGCAGCTCTGCCATCGGCTTCTCCGTGGTCTCCCTCGCGCCGGTGGATCACTTCCTTCCGTGAGATCGATGACGAGCGTAGGAAGAGTCGGCCTCATTCGCTGCGCAAGGCGTCTACGGGCTCGAGCGACGCCGCGCGTCGTGCCGGAGCGATGCCCGAGAGCACTCCGGTGACGAAGCTCATGACGAGGGCGGCCACGAGATAGTGGATCGGTGCGTGGATCGGCAGCCCGGGAACGAGGGTCCGCAGGAGTGACGCGATTCCGAGCCCGCCGGCCAACCCCAGAAGGCCGCCCACGCTGGTCAGGAGTGCGGACTCCAGCAGGAAGATCCGCTGGATCTCTCCGGTCGTCGCTCCCAGGGCCCGCAGCAGGCCGATCTCCGAAACCCGCTCCCCCACCGAGATCCACATCATCGTGAGGATCCCGATCGCACCCACCAGCAGGGAGACGGCCGCGATCGCGCTGACGGAGAGGGTGATGATGTTCATCACCTTTCCGAAGGTCTCGATCATGGCCGTCTGGGTCGTGATCGTGAAGTCCTCGCGGTCGCCGTGGCGCGACATCAGCAGCCTTCGGACCTGCTCCGCGACGGCCTCGCTCAGCCGCTCGTGGGCGAAGGTGACATCGATTTCCATCAGCTCGTCCAGGTTGAACATGCGCATTCCGGTCGCGACCGGGACATAGGCCGCGTCATCGATATCGAAGCCGAGAATCTTGCCCTTCGGCGACATGATTCCGATTACGCGCAGGCGATGACCGGCGATGCGAACGAACTCCCCGAGCGCGTTGGCGTCTCCGAAGAGCTCGTACTTGAGCTTCGGCCCCAGTACGGCCACCGAGGCGCCCTTGCGCGGATCACCCTCGGGCAGGAAGGAGCCGCGATTCACGCCGAAGCGGAACACGGCCGGCAGCTCGGATGTGGAGCCATAGATGTAGACGTTCCGGCCTCGCCCGCCGCCCTCGACCCGTGCCTGCCCGACCGTCATCGGCACCACGTGGACGGCGTCGGGGAGCCGGGCGATCGCCTCGGCGTCCTCGATCGTGAGCTTGTGGGTCGTGCCTCCCATCATGCCGGGGATGCCGCCCGTCTCGATCTTGCCGGGATTGATCGCCAGGGTGGCGGTGCCGAACTGCATGAACTGATCGAGGATGTAGCGCCGGGTTCCCTCCCCGATCGAGGTGAGGAGGACCACGGCCATCACACCGATCGAGATGCCGAGCATCGAGAGGGCGGTGCGTAGGGGATAGGCGCCGAGGGCTCCGCCGCAGAAGCGGAGCAGGTCACCGGTCTTGATTTCCTGGCTCGGGACGGAAGCCATGGACTCCTCCCTAACGACTGGCGAGCGCTGTCACGGGCTCGAGCTTCATCGCCCGCCAGGCGGGCATCACACCGAAGAGCGGGCCTGTGAAGATCGTGAGGCCCAGCACACCGAGCACGGCCCAGATCGGAGTCACGGCGGGCACGGCCGGATACACGAGGGTGACGATGCGCAGGAGTCCCGCACCCAGCGCGAGCCCGAGGAGTCCGCCCGCGGTCGAGAGCATTGCGGCCTCGACGAGGAAGACGGCCAGAATCTGCCGCTGCCGGGCGCCCAGGGCCTTCATCAAGCCGACCTCGGCCGTGCGCTCGGAGACCGACACGAGCATCACGTTCATGATCCCGATGCCTGCGACCGCGAGCGAGATGGCTCCGATGCCGCCCACCGCCATGGTGAGGGCACGCAGGATTCCTCCGAGGGAATCGATCACGGCCTCCTGGGTGATGCAGGTGATGTCCTCTTCGTCGTGGCGTTCGCTGATGAGGGCGATCACCTGCTCCTGGATGCGATCGGAGTCCGAGTGGGCGTTCACCTCGATCAGGATCCGGAAGAGGGAGCTGCGATTGAAGATCTGCATCACCGTTGCGACGGGAGCGAGCACGATCTGGTCGAGATCCTGTCCCATCTGCTTGCCGCGCTTCTCGAGTACGCCGATGACCCGCATGCGGGCATCGCCGGCCCGGATCACCTTGCCGATCGGGTCCGCATCGCGGAAGAGCTCGCGCGCGACCTTGTCGCCGATCACCGCCACCGGCGCTCCCCGCTCGAAGGGCCCCGTCGGTAGGTTGCGGCCGCGGGCGATGGCCAGCTGTCGGGCGGGCACGAATTCGGCGGTGGTTCCGATCACGATGAGCTGACGCCGCCGCTCGAGGTGCGAGACCATGTCGTTCCCCAACGCGACGGGGATGACCCTGCGTGCGCCGGAGATACGCCGTTCGATCGCCCGGGCATCGTCCAGGGTGAGATCGTTGGGGGCCCCGCCCACGCCCGGGAAGCCTCCGGTCGTCTCGGTCTTGCCGGGGATCACGATCACCAGGTTGCTGCCGAGGGACGCGAACTCTCCGACCACGTAGCGCCGCGCCCCTTCACCCAGCCCCGTCAGGAAGATCACGGCGGTCGCGCCCATGGCGACTCCGAGCAGGCTGAGCGAGGTGCGCCGGCGATGCTGCGAGAGGGCGCGTGCGGCCATGCCGAATACGTCGCCGATCGTCATGCCGAGGCTTCCTCTTCCTGCGCGTTCTCCTGCGGCTGCGCATCCGCGTCGAGTGGAGCGAAGAGATCGGCGAGATTCGAGACCTCGCGGCCGAGCACCCTGCGCACGATCCGGCCGTCGCGCAGCACGAGAACCCGATCGGCGCGGCGGGCGACGTTGGGGTCGTGCGTCACGGTGAGCAGGGTGATGCCCTGGCGATTCAAGTCGCCGAGGAGCTCCAGCACCTGATTTCCCGACTCGGTGTCGAGGTTTCCCGTGGGCTCGTCGGCGAGCAGGAGACGCGGCTGCATCACGATCGCTCG
>CBDUYG010000260.1:0-5335 GCA_965371385.1 uncultured Myxococcales bacterium
GCGCCGCGGGTCACGATCGAGGCGAGCGGCGACGGAGAGCTTCGGCTCGAAATCCGCCCGGCCCTGCCCGGTGGCCGGGTCATTCTGGCCGACGCGAGCGAAGCGATCTTCGAGAGCATCCAGCTGCTGGCCGAGGATTCAGACAATCCCGACTCCAGCTTGACACTCGAGCTTTCCAACACAGTGACCGACGGAGTCGTTCTCGTCGCCCACGTGCTCCCGGACGGCCGCAGCTCGGACTGGCGCGTCACCGACGTCGGGGACCTCGGCGAAGCTGCGGAAGCGCAACGATACGATGAAGAGTAGAAGGACCAGACCCTGCTGAAGGGCGAGCCCGAGCAGAAGGACGCGGCAGAGACAAGGTAGAGGAACGAGACCGAGCCGAGCGGCGAGGAAGCCCGCGCCCCCTGATCCGCTTCCGCCCGGAGTTGCGTCCCCGTGAGCGATCCTTGCTTGCAAATCCCCCGCGCCTCGGACATGCTACTCGCCTCCCCACCGCGATCGACCCACGCCACCCACGCTTGCGATACCACGAGTGGCAATTCCGCCGTTGGAGCGAGCCATCTCCCTGGGAGGATTGCACCGCAATGCCGCAGCCCGCAGAGGACGAAGTCGAGCCGCGCATCTCCGGGCTGCGCTGGGCGTTCGCGGCGCTGCTCGCGGTTTCGGTCTGCACGTTGGTCGCGCGAGTCGCCTGGGTTTCCGAAGACAGCTTCATCACCTTTCGTTACGTCTCGAATACGCTGGCCGGCTACGGGCCGGTCTTCAATGTGGGCGAGTACGTCCAGGGCTACACCCATCCGCTCTGGTACTTCTTGCTGGTGATCGGGAACCTCTTCGTCTCGGACCTGATTCCGCTCTCGATCGGACTCGCCCTCTTCTTCACCGCGGGGGCCCAGCTGCTGATCGCCCATACGCTCCTTCGACTCGGCGGGGTCACCCTGCACGGTGGCCTCGCCACGGCGCTCTTTGCCGTGATCTGCGTTTCGAGTGGCGCCTGGCTCTCGTTCTCGACGGGCGGGCTCGAGAACCCGCTCTCCGGCTTCCTGGTCGTCGCACTCGTGAGCGAGCTCGTTCTGCGACGGCTCCAGCGCCCCTTCGTCGTCACCCTGCTGGGAGCTCTGCTGGTCCTGAATCGCCCGGATCACGCGGTCTTCTTTCTTCCCATCGCCCTGCTCCTGCTGCCCCAGCTCCGGACTCCCGCCGGCGCGCGCGCGGTCCTCCTCGGCGCAATCCCCCTGGTTGCCTGGGTCGCCATCGCGCTCTGGCTCTACGGAGATCTGACTCCCAACACGGCCCACGCGAAGGTCGGCATCCTTCCCAGCTGGCGCGATACCGTGGCTCAGGGCTTCGTCTATCTCTGGGACTGGATCAGTCACGAGCCTCTTCCCGCCCTCACCGCCCTGGCGCTCCTCGTCTATGCAACTCTGCGCGCCAACGACGGGCCCAGGCGTGCGCTCGCCGCTGGGATCTGGCTTCAGCTCGTCTACGTGATCCAGGTCGGCGGCGACTTCATGCGGGGGCGCTTCCTGCTGGTGATCTTCATCGCAAGCCTGGCGTTCGGTCTCACAACCCTGGTGGCTGACCTGCGGCGACGAGGAGCATCGGCGGGTTGGCTCGCAGCGGCCGTCGCCATCGGAGCCGGCGCCCTGCTCTTTACGTTGCCCTCCAGACCCGAGAAGCACCCGGGACTCGGCCTGCCGAAGTCGGGCATCGTAGACGAGCGGATGTTCTATCCCGGCTATCACTGGAGCCACTACCGCAAGGCGGGCCGGATCCACAATCCCTATCTCGCCCTCTCCCTGGCGGACGAGCTGCGTGAGTTCGCTGAGGCCTGCGGTCCCGTTACGGTTCACGCTCGCAATCCGGGAACTCTGGGCTACCTCGCGGGGCCCAAGGTTCAGGTAATCGATCTGCTGGGGCTCACGGACGCGACGATCGCGCACCTCCCGCGGGAGACGCTGATCCAGGACAGGCCCAGAATCGGCCATCCCGACAAATACATTCCGCTATCCTATCTAGCAGAGCGGGGTGATATCGCGTTCCTGAAGGGATGGAAGAAGGCCGTCGCGGCCAGGGACTGCAGCTTCCTCGCCTACCCGGCGGCCTACATCAACTCCGAGGAGAGCCTCGAGCCGAGGACCCTCTATCCGATCTCGCCGGACTCCTGATTGGATGCGGCCCGTTCAGCCAAGCCGGCGGACGACCGATCTGGGATGAGGCGCGGATACGAGTAGGGTTGGAGTCGAGATAGGGGTGCGCGAGGCGCGGTCGGCTTGGATCACGCTTCCGTCGATCGATCTGCAACTCACCCGGGATGCCGGCCCTGACCCGGCGGAGAAGATTTGGCCAAGAAGCCCGAGCGTCAATCCCGAGTTCCCACCGGCCGCATCGAGCGCCTGGCGCGCATCGGTTGGATGACCGGCGAGTTCGCCCTCAGCGGCGCCGCCGAAGGCGTTCGCCGGGTGCTGGGCGGCGCCGACGAAGACGAGAACCCCTTCCTCAGCGCAAAGAGCGCCGAGCGCCTGGCGCTCCATCTCTCGAAGATGCGCGGAGCGGCGATGAAGATCGGGCAGATGCTCTCCCTGGTGGACGACCAGATCCTGCCCCCGGAGTTCGCAGAGGCCCTCGCCATTCTGCGGCAGAGCGCAGACCAGATGCCCGAGTCCCAGGTACGCAAGACCCTCGTGGAGCAGTATGAACACGGCTGGGAGCATCGCTTCAGCGCCTTCGATTTCGAACCCATCGCCGCAGCTTCGATCGGCCAGGTCCACATGGCGACGTCCGCCGACGGGCGCGATCTCGCAATCAAGATCCAATATCCGGGTGTTGCGGAGAGCATCGACAGCGACGTCGACAACCTTGCCACCGCCCTCATGGCTGCCCGCATCCTGCCCGGCCAGCTCGATCTCGATCCGATCATCGAGGAGGCGAAGCGGCAGCTGCGCCAGGAGGCCGATTACGAGGCCGAGGCCGGCTTCCTGCAGCGCTACCACGACCTCCTCGAATCCGATCCTCGCTTTGTCGTTCCCGTCCCGGCCATGGATTTGACGACTCCCCGGGTGCTGGCGATGAAGCGCGTTCTCGGTGTGCCCCTCGAAGATCTCGCGGGTCCCGAGCACACCCAGGAGCAGCGGGACCAGACCGCGGCCCGTCTCCTCGAGCTGATGTTCCGCGAGCTCTTCGAGTTCGGGCTGATGCAGACCGATCCGAACTTCTCGAACTTCCTGCTCCTGCCCGACGGCGAAGCCATCGGGCTGCTCGATCTCGGTTCTGCACGAGACGTACCCGCCGGCCTGGCAGCAGGCTACCGCGGGATCTTCCGCGCCCTGCGCGCCCAGGATCGCGAAGCGCTTCGCCATGCCTGCGAAGCCATGGGCTACCTGCACCGCGACGACCCCGAAGCCCCGGCCATTCACTTCACCGAGCTGCTCGAGCTGATCTACGAGCCCCTCGCGCACGACGGCATCTACGAGTTCAGCGAATCGGACTTCATCGCCCGGGCGCAGAGCATGGGAATGGAGCTCGTCTTCCGGCACGGATTCCTCCGCACACCGCCCGCCGAGACCATCTTCGTCCAGCGCAAGCTCGACGGCATGCTGATGCTGGCTTCGCGGATCCACGCCCGGGTAGACGTGGGGGCGATCCTGGATCGGGTGCTCGAGGAGACGGAGCCGAGCGGCGGTTAGCCGGGATTCGAGCTCGTCTCGCCCGATGAGAATCGAATCGATTCGCGGATCCCGCGCGATCGAATCACGCCCGGGATGCGAACTTCGCCTCGGCCTGCTCGCTCGCGAGAGCGAGGGCGCGCTTCATGTAGCGCCTCCAGGGCTGCCCGATGATCAACGCTCCGAGAGGGCGCGTGAGGGACGAACGCATCTCGTAGACGTAACGCCAGCGAACGTGGGTGATGGGCGCCTCCGGCCGGCTCTCCCGGGCTTCGTTGAACCACCATGCGCCCCGCATTCCCGAGGTGAGGTGACGCAGAGGGCTCGTGAGCTCGCCGATCTGATAGGCGAAGTGCGATGGGCGCTCGAGGCGGGTGAGCGTCTCGTGCATCGAGCTGCCGTCGGCGAGGCGTATGACCCGGGTCTGGCCTGCAGCGTCCCAGTCTCCCACCTGCTCCTCCACGGCCGTGACAGCCGGAAGCGGCCCATAGCCCGTCATGATCGTCGTCAGGTCGATCGGAACGAATACATCGAAGACCGTCTCGATGGGTGCCGCGACGCTTCCCTCGACCTGGACTTCAACCTCGACGCCTCGCATGACACCTCCAGCTTCGCGCGTTCGCGATCTACGGCATTTGCAATGAATTCGCGACCGGCGCACGGTCATCTCGCGTCGAAGCGCGGGTGGAGGTCGTCATTGAGCCGCTGACTCGATCCGGCTGGCCGAGCGTTTTTCTTCCCAATGACTGCTCAGGTTTCGCTGGAAGTAGGGGGGCCGGTCTACGAGAGTGCTCGTCGCGAGCCAGAGACGCTTCAGGTGCCGGACCAGCCCGGCCTCCCGATCGTCGTCGTAGGCCGTGCGCGCGTGGAGCACGTGATAGTTGTTCACGAACTGGATGTCCCCCGGCTCGAGATCCATGAACACGGTGTAGCTGGAATCCTGCGTCATCTCGTCGACGCGTCTCATCGCCAACTCGGCCTTCGCATCGATCCGCGGAGCTCCCGAGTGACGCTGGGATGCGAGGATATAGGGCCGGATGTAGCGCACGAAGAGGCGGCCGTTCCAGTTCGTGAATACCGGCACCTCGTACCAGGGCTTTCCGCCCTTCGGCTCGGCACCGCGGAAGTCGTAGGGCTGGGATTCATAGAGGGCGGCCGCGAGCTCGGGCGCCTCACGCACGAGATCGTTGTGAATCGATACGGCGTTGGCCACGGTCGACAAGCCTCCGCGCCTGGCCTTCTGCAGACAGAGCAGACCGACGAGATCGGAGCCATCCGAGTGGTAGGGGAGCGCGACCTGGCCGATCTCGTTGCCCCGCGCCTCCGGATCGTCGAGGGCACGCCCCTGGTCGATGACATCGCCGAGCACATGTCCGTATTGATTCTGGGGCCATGGAGTTCCCAGGTGCATCCCGATCCCCCAGTAGAGCAGCTCCATCTCTGCCTGGTCGTATCGATCCCGGGGAATTCCGCGCAGGAGCACGAATCCGCGGCCGTCGATCAGTTCACGCTCGATACTCGCGAGGCGACGCGCGAGGGTAGGCAAGGGGAAATCGTCCTTCGTGATCTCGAGTACGTCGTCGCTCTTCTCCCGGGCCGCCCGGAGGGCCGCATCGAGCTCTTCGACCTCCGACCGGCTGAAGACCTCGATCCACTGCGATTCATCC
>CBDUYG010000261.1:0-5318 GCA_965371385.1 uncultured Myxococcales bacterium
GGTGGCGATCCAGGTACGCCACCTCTTCGGGATAGACGTAGCGGAAGTACTTCCCGATCTCCGGCTTCGGCACGGTCTTGTCGAAGGCCTTCCCCCAGCCGTTGTTGCGCGGATCGCTCGAGGGCGGTCCGTAGGGTCGGTGCGGGTCGAGGTAGTGCGCCATCAGGAAGAACGGCCGACCCGACGCGCTCGCCCGCGTCAGTGAATCGCTCACTCGCTGCGTTTGGGGGGCGGCCGGCAGGTACTCGCGCCACTGGAGCAGCTTCAGGGGACGCAGCCCCGCGATCACCGGGTAATAGGAGCGATGGTCGACCAGATTCTCCCAGACTTCAAAGCCGCGGTGGATGCCGTAGATGGGGCTCAGCACCGGGTTGGTGAGTACGGCCCCCGTCCAGTAGCCGCCCTCGGTCAGGCGCTCGGCGAGGGTAGGCACGGAATCCACCATGCCCTCGCGGCTCGTGAACCATCCGGTGGGGTGGCCGGCCCGGTGCTCCGACGGATAGGTGGAGGTGAGGAGCGACGCGAAGGAAGGCAGCGTCCACGGCGCCGGCGCGTAGGTGTTCGTGAACGTGATGCCGTCTCGCCGTAGTGACTCGATACCCGGTGTCGCACCAGGCTTGGCGCCGAAGCCCTCGACGTGGTCGGCGCGCAGCGTGTCCACCACGATGAGAAGGACGCTCGGGTGGGACTGCGCCGTCTGAGGCGCCTTCGCCGCCGGCACGAGCCCCGGGACGTAGATGAGAGCCACCAACAGGACGGCGAATGTGAAGAGTGCACGCACCAGGGGGCCCGTCGCCGGACCCGCGTGCACTTTGCGCAGACCGCGTAGCAAGGGTAGGGCCAGCAGTGAGGCGCCGAGCACGCAACCCGCGATCTGCAGCTGGGTGCGCGTCATGAAGAGATACGCGCGCACCTCGTGGATGAGGAACATGCTGGTGATGCCGGCAGTGGCCAGAGCGAACACCAGGAGCACGAGGCAGACGCGTCCCAGTCGCGGTGTGCGGCTGCGCGCCACCAAGAAGCACAAGCCCGCGGCGCCAATCGCGGCACCCGCCATTGCGAGGTGGCCGGGCGTGCTATGGAGGAGGAATCTGCGCAGGGGCGCGCGTAGGACGACCGGCGCGTTCAGGATTGGAACGGCGCATGCGAAGAGCACCGCCAGCGCGCCCGCCATTCGGCCCTGGGGTTGGCTCCGCAGGGGCAGGCTCGCAAGCCAGGCAACGGCGGCGAAAACAGAAAAGATCGCGGCGTAGGCGCCCCAGAGCTTCGGCAGGTTGGCACCGCTGCGCAGCGTTACCGTGTAGTGGAAGCCTTCCAGTATGACGAGCGCCACCGTCTCCTCGATGAGGACGAGTGTCGCGATCGCCAGGGCGAGAACCATGGCTTCGCTGAGCTTCAACGTGTCTCCTTCGTGTCAGGGCTTGAGTATATCTAGATTGCCCTTCGCTGCACGCGCGCATCAACGCAGTCTCGGATGCTCAGCCGAGCGCGCGGCCCTGAGATTCCTCGACAGTCTTCTGAACTGCGGAAGTTGAGTTAATGTAGGCGAAGCGACGACTCACCCTGCTCGAGAAAGGAAGTAGCCATGCCGAATCACGCGGGTTTCGATCCCTCCCGGCGCAGCCTCCTGCTCGCGGGAGCAGCGGGGGGGGCGCTTGCGTCCCTGGGGACGATCGTCGCTCCGCCGTCTTCCCTGGCGGCAGGCAGCTCCGAGGGCCCAATCTTCCATACGCAGAACGAGGGGATCCGGCCCGATCACAAGGGCGCGGCCGATGCTCTCGTCGCGTTGATGGCAAGGGCTCCCTCCGGCTCGGTGATCCTTTTCGAGCCCGGCCGCTACGAACTCGAGCGCTGGCCCGGCTTCATCCTCTCCAAGTCGATCACCCTGCTGGCCCACCCTCACACGGTGACCCTGCATGGGCCCGGAATCGGGAAGAGGAAGGGGAACGGGAAGAAGCACTCCTTCGTGACGATCGCCGGCACCTCGGTGAAGGGACTCATTCACATCAGCATCGAAGGGCTCTCGTTCGAGAAGTGGGGGCGTACGATAAGCGCGATCCTCTCGTCACCGATCGAATCCCTCAGCGTGCGGCGCTGCAGCTTCAACTCGGTTCGCAGCGCAGTCGCCGCGTCCATGGTTGAGCCGAAAGCCAATGGCCGGATCAATCACGTCACGGTCGAGGATTGCGAGGTTCGCAACGTGACCGGATCCGCGATCTCGGTGCGGGCGCTCTTTCGCTCGGCCTACATTCTGAGGAATCGCATCTCGGACGGCGGCCGAGAGGGGATTGCGCTAGGAGGTACCGTGCCGCCGAACCGTATCTACGAGGACCAGTGGAAGAAGGCTGTCGTGAGCCACAATGTCTGCACCAATCTGCTCAACCCAAAAGAGGGGACCGACATCCACGGGATCATCGTGGCGGGGCGCGAGATCATCGTGACCCACAATCACATCGAGAAGGTCGAGAACGGCGGGGGAATCGGGGCCGAAGGAATCTACGCCAAGGCGCGCTACGCCGACATCAGTCACAACACCCTGGTGGACGCCGGACTCAAGGAGGCCGCGATTACCCTCAAGGGGCGGCCACGGGTCAGCAAGAACAAGAAGACCCCGGGTGGGTTTGCGAACCGCATCTGCAACAACTCCATCATCAGCCGACGACAGAAGCCGCGCGGTCGGGGCATCTTCACCATCAATGGAGATACGTTGATCGCCAACAACTACATGGAGAACCTGGAGACGGGCATTCGCACGATGAGTCGGCAGAACAACGATCAGTTGTTGATTACCGGAAACCTGATTCGGGGAGCCGGCAGAGGCGGGATCTATCACGCCGGTAGCGGATCAAACATCGCGGTGATCGGGAACTCGATCAGTCTTATCAAGAGGGTCAATCAGATGGGGATCATGCTCAAGCCGCTCATCCGCGAGGGAGAGGTGCCGACGGACTGGGTGGTGAAGGACAACAGCATCCAGGGTGAGCCCGCCGAGGAACTCCTGACCTGCGGGATCATGGTCTACTGCAAAGAGTCGGAGCAACAGGCCCTCGACGGGTTGGTGATCTCGAACAACCAGTTCTCGGACCTTCAGGTCGGCATCTGGTCGAAGCGGGGTCACTCGCCGAAGTTCCCCAGGAACGGAGCCTGGATCCACGGCAATTACTTCCGCCAGTGCAAACAAGACGTCTCGGCGGTCCTCTCCGAGGACGGAGAAAACGTGATCGTCGAGAACAACCTGAGCCGATAGGTCTTCCGCCCCACGCACGCCGCATCAGCCGTAGCGTCGGGAAGGCTGGGAGTCCCAGGTTCGGCATGCCTCAATCCAGGTGTTGGTCGATATAGAGACCGATGCACTGGTCGTACCAGGTGGACTCCCGGCTGCGGTCGTGAAACCCCACGTGCCCCCCACCCGAGGCGAGCAGCGGAATCAGCTTGGGATGGCGGGGCCACGGATAGCTAGTATAGGCCTCGGCCGGAATCCACGGGTCGTCGAGAGCGTGGATCACCAGGGTGGGGACTTCGATCCCGCTCAGGAAGCGACGTGACTGGTTCTCGGCATAGTAGTGATCGGCGTCCCGGTAGCCGTTGCGAGGGGCCACGAAGCGGTCGTCGAACTCGCGGACGCTGCGCGCAGCGAGCACCCGGGCGCTCTCCGCCACCGAGATCTCGGCCGCGCCGCCGAAACACTCCTCCTTCATGCTCTGCAGGAGCACCCTCTGATAGAAGACGTTGCGGAGCTGCATGAATCGGCTCGAGGCTGCGGCGAGGTCGATCGGCGCCGAGATCGAGGCGGCGGCCAGGATCGGGAACGCTCCGGCGTACTCGGCCATGAACTTGAGCAGCATGTTTCCGCCGAGGGAGTAGCCGATGAGTACGAGTCCGTTGGCGGTCCACTCTCGATCGAGGGCGAAGAGGGCGTCGTTCAGATCTCGGGTTCGGCCCGCGTGGTATTGAGTGCGGCAGTGGGCCCGGGAGCGACCCGCACCGCGCAGGTTGAGTCGCAGCACCGGGTGTGCGCGCGCCAGCCAGTGACGAGCGCTCGAGAGCATGTAGGTGCTCTCGCTGGACCCCGAGAGTCCATGGATGAGGACGACCGTGGGTCGGGTCGTCGTCTCCGCTCCGGGCCGATTCGCGGCCGCGACGAGGAGATCACCGGAGCCGTCCGCCATCGGGAGCAGCAACTCGCTTTCGACAGCGTGCTCATCCTCCAGGGGAAGGGGAGGGCGTAGAACGTTCCGGATCGTCTGGAGATCCGGGCCGTACCAGGGCGGGCGAGCTCGAAAGGCTGGAAACGCGAGGTCCATGGAGCGTCCATTGTGTGGGATGGAGGCCGCTCTTTGCAACGGCAACCCGGCCGGGATACGGCCCCGCCGCTCCTGGTCTCTTGGCGAATCCCCCCGCCCTATGAGATCCTTCGACCCTCTCGAAGCAAGGAGCCCTCATGACCACCCCCCTCGTCCTGCCCAGCCGGCTGAGCTGCGGCATGGTAATGGCCGCGCAGGATCCGGTCGGCATCCGCGATCTCTCAGGGCGGATCGAGGCCGCGGGCTTCGACTCGATCTGGGCCGGAGATCATGTCTCGTTCCATATCCCGATCATGGAATCCCTGACCCTTCTCTCCTATGTGGCGGCCTGCACCGAGAGGGTTCGTCTCTGTACGGGAGTCTATCTCGTACCCCTGCGCCACCCGACCACCACGGCCAAGGTGACCTCGACGCTCGACGTTCTCAGCGACGGCCGTATCACCCTCGGAGTCGGGGTCGGGGGCGAGTTTCCACCGGAGTTCGAGGCCTGCGGAGTCCCGGTCGAGGAGAGAGGCAAGCGAACGGACGAGGGGATCGAGATTCTGAGGCGTCTCTGGACCGAGGAGAAGGTCGTCCATGACGGAACCCACTTTCGCTTCGGCCCGATCTCCATCAACCCCAAGCCCGTACAGCCGGGGGGTCCGCCCATCATCGTTGGAGGTCGCAAGGGACCGAGCTTCCGTCGAGCCGGACAGCTGGGCGACGGCTACATCTCGCACATGTGCTCCGCCGAGCAGTACCGCGAGAACATGACCGAGATCGCGGAGCACGCTCGACGCGCGGGCCGAGAGGAAGTGTCCTTCGAACCGATGTCCTTCCTCTTCACCGTCTTCGACGACGACTACGAAAAAGCGCTCGAGCGAGCCGCCAACATGCTCGAGATGATCTACAACCGCCCCTTCAAGGATGCCGCGAGAAAGTACTGCCTGCTCGGCCGCCCCGAAGACTGCCTCGAGCAGCTCCAGGACTTCGCCCGCGCCGGCTCCCGCCACTTCGTCTTCTCGATGCTGAGCG
>CBDUYG010000262.1:0-5311 GCA_965371385.1 uncultured Myxococcales bacterium
AGGAGACCGGTGGCTATTCGCTCCGGCCCCTGCTGGAGCTCGTTCGCGAGTACCCCATCCGCGTTGCTGGGATCGCCACCGCGGGCTTCCTGCCCGCAGTGGGTCTGGTCGGCGGTGGAGTGCTGGTCTTCTTCCCCGAGACCAGTCAGAGGGAGCTCGAGGACATCAGCCGATGACGAAGCGGGTGGTTCGGCTCATACGCCCGCGCGGTAGTCAGTCGAGGGCTAGAGCTCCACGTGAAAGCTCACCGGGATCTCCGCCTTCGGCACCATCGGGTGCCAGAATCCAGGCTTCGGACCCACACCGAATTCCATACGATCGATCGTCAGACTGCCCTCGAAAACGAGTGGGTTCGTATCGATGAGCACGATCTCGCCGTCGAGGGTCTTGTCGACGCCGTGAAGATTCACATCGAAGCGAACCGCGAAACGCGGCTGCTCGCTGAATTCGTCTTCGATGGGTCGGGGCGAATGAACGCGCACCATCGCAACGGGATACGTGTCTACCTCGAAGAAGTCGGGGTCGCGCAGATGGTCATCACGACGCTCGATTCCCGTGTCCACGCTCGCGAGCTGGACCTCCACGACGACGAAGGCGTCGCCGATCGCATCCATGTCGACCGAGCTCTCGACGACCCGCCATTCATGGAAGGTGCCCTTCGCCTTCATGATCGCGTTCTTCCCGATGAACTCCAGGGTTCCTGGGGGTGCGGGTGCGGACTCAACCTTCGGTTCCTCGGCGACGACCGACGTCACGACCCCCGCGCAAGCGAAAAGAATGGCCAGTGTCACACCGGGAATTCGAATCCCCCTTCTTCTGGGTCGAGTCATTTCAATTTCCCCTTCATTCATTCGGGCATTCGCGGAAAGCAGACCGGATGAGCCGAACGAGCTACAGCGCGCTGCCTGACGACGACCCCGACGGCCCAGCCGGCCGGGCCCGAGCCGCACTCAGCTGAGAAGACCCCGATCGGCTTCCAGCGTCCCCGTCACACCACCACACGCCCGAAGCTTCTCGCCGAGCTCATCCGCACGCTTGCGCCGCGTCTCACGCTTGGCGTCGGTATCGCAGAGGCGATCCAGGACCTCCTGACCCCACGCGATGTGGCGGCGGGTCTTGCGCACGGCGTTCTCGAGCAGCTCGATGGTCGGCGCGTCGCAGATCTGATCGGTCTCGCGCATGGTCGTCTCGTAGATATCCACCAGATGCGGCTTCAGGACATCGAAAATACCGACCAGCTTCTCCACCGTGAGATCCGGACGCTCGGGATCGGCGACCGCCTGCACGAAGCCCGCAAAGCCCTCGTTCGACGGCTCCGACGCCTCCACGGCCTTGCGACCACAGCGCAGCTCGGGCAATCGCTTGCCGAACTCGTCGGCGGCCTGGGCTCCTTCCCAGATCACCTTGCCGAGACCAGTCTTCACCGGGACCTCGGGCACGGTGGCGACCCAGCCGCCCATGATCATCATCATCCATTCCTCGGCGTAGCGGAAGTTGCGGACGCGGCGGGCGGTGGCCTCTACGTCGTAGCGACCGTGGAGCTCGCGGAGGTCGGCGGGGATGTCGAAGGCCGAGTAGGGTGCGAAGCTGGTTCGCTCTTCGGGGCTCATGCCCGGGTACATGCGATCGCTCATGACGCCACCCCCTCTCGCTCGGCTTCTTTCGAGGCGAGGTGACGCTCTCGCAGGATGCGAGCGGCTTGGACCATCGTTTCCTTGGAAGGCCCTTCACCCGAGAGCTGGGTCAGCTCGGTGAGCTCCTCCTCGGTAAAGCCCGCCTCCCTGCGATCCTCGAATGCGATCGGGATCGCAGCATCCTCCCGATCCGAGCGTGCCCCGCCGAAGCTGAACTGCTTGTCCACCGAGCGGCGAAAGTCCTGGGTGCGCTTGAGATGGTCGGGATCCCCCTTGGTGAACTCCCGAACCCATTCGCTGCCGAAGCGGACGTGCGTGATTTCGTCGGCGAGCACGTAGTCCACGGCCTGCTTCATCTTCTCGTCGCCCACCTTCTCGGCGTAGCGAATCATGTCGCGAAAGACATCGCAGGCCAGCCCCTCGAGGCCGCGATTCACTCCGGCGACGCGCATGGCGGGATCTTCGCTGCAGGCCGCCTCGAAGAGGAACGTGCTCTCGGGGAACATGCCCACTTCGCCTTCCAGGTGGGTGAGCAGCTTCTCGAAGATCTGGACGTGGCGGGCCTCGTCCCAGCATTGGCGGGCCATGTTCATCTTGAACTCCCAGGGTGCGTCCGGAAAGTCCCAGAGCGAGCGCGCGGCGCCCTCGAGCGCCTGCAGCTCGCCCACGAAGATTCCGTGCATGCGAAGCAGGAGCCGAAGCGTGGCCGCAGGCGATTCGGGGTCGAGGGGCTCGTTGAGGACCACGAGAAAGAAGGCCGGTCCATAGGCGTCGAAGAGCGGCTCGGCGGCGGTGCCGCGGATCGTTGCTTCGATCATGGGAGTGAACTGCTCGAACATGTCGACGACCGTATCGACGTCATCGGGCATCTGCGCCAGAACCGTCGACATGCGGTTGTCCTGCCGAACGAACCGGCTGTCGCGAGCCAGCTCGTCGGGCTCGATGAATCGTTTCATGTCTTTTCTCCTTTGAATATGGCGTGATTACTCGGACCGGGGTCCCACCCGGGTCCGCCCGGAGTCCGAGTCAGAGGTTGTATCGGCTTCGTCTCCGCGCACACCGAGGTATGCGAGACAGCTCGAGACGAGCCGGCGGGAGAGCTGCTCGTCATTGGTCGGCACCAGCTCGATCTCGCGCAGGCCGGCGGTGTAGGTGTGCACGAGCACTGAAATCAACTGGACGAGGGCAAAGGAGACGGCCGCCACCGGCTCGGCGCAGTGGATCTCCTCCCGGCGATCCAGCATCAGCCGGGAGAGGCGTTCCATCACGGCGCGTAGGAGTCGATTGGAGCGCTCCCGCATGACCTCGTCGGAGAGTCCGCGCTGATAGACCGCGCGATCCAGCGCCTCTCTCCCCTCGAGCGCCCCGATCAGGAAGGGCACGACCGATTCGAGGATCGCGGCGATCCGCTTTCCCTCCCAGCGCGCGGGCGCGAGGGCGTCGTCCGCGGTGGCCATGGCCTCTTCGCACAGACGCTCGTGCAGCGCGTGCAAGAGCGCATCCTTGTCCTTGAAGCGGCGATAGAAGGCGGCAACGGAGGTATCGGCAAGCCTTGCCACCTCGCTGACATGCACGTCCTCGAAGCGCTTCTCCTCGAGCAGGGCCTCGGCCGCATCGAGCAGGCGCTCGAGGCTCTCCTGAGTCCGCACCTGACGGGGCGGGCGAATCCACTCTAGGGGTTCGGGGACATGAGACATGGCTAACCGGAATCGGAGTTCGGTTTCGATTCTGGCAGCAAGTTGCCGAGTCGTCAATGGCTGGAAGAAGCCGGTCGGGCTGGAGGCTCGAATCGGGGAGGCGGAGCGGAAGCGTGCCGTGCTTCAGAATAGGATGAGCTGCGAGTGCCCGACGTTCGAGGAGTGCGCCCGCGCCGGCCGTCGGCGAGCTGCATGTGGCAGGGGCGACCGGGGTGCCCAGCCCGTCGGAGCGGAGGATGCGCCGTCATCCGCTCGAAGTTCGGTCCTCTGAGTAAACCGCGAGCCCGCCGCCCGAAAAGTGACTCGAAGCGGGCGCGATACCTCGGATTTCGAGATCGAGTGCGGCTGTCGGCTGCCTGGGGTGAGTGCACTGGGGTCCGGCGATTGCGGCCGGTCAGGCGTGGGAAGCTGCAGGGAGCCTCGAGCCGACGGTAAAGGGTTGCTCACGAAGGGAGACGATCGAACACTGGAGCCAGTCGCGTTACACTGAAGCCGGGGTGAGGACTGGAGGTTCCAATGCAACAGCTGAGCGGCTTGGACGCATCATTTCTGTATTTCGAGACGAAGAACGCGCCGACCCACATCGGCTCCTTCGCGATCTACGATCAGTCGACCGCTCCGGGCGGAACGGTCAGCTTCAAGGGCATCCTGGCCAACATGGAGAGCCGGCTTCACCTCGCGCGCTGCTTTCGGCAGAAGCTCGTCCACTCGCCCTTCGACCTCGATCACCCGTACTGGATCGAGGACCCCGACTTCAACCTCGAGTTCCATGTTCGCCACATCGCCCTGCCGCAGCCGGGCGATTGGAGACAGCTCTGCATCCAGGTGGCGCGCATCCACGCCCGAGGCCTCGATCTCACGAAGCCGCTCTGGGAGATGTACGTGATCGAAGGGCTGGACCAGGTCGAGGGCGTGCCGCCCGGGAGCTTCGCGGTCCTGACGAAAATCCACCACTCCGCGATCGACGGCGTCTCGGGCGCCGAGCTCGCCGCCTCGATTCACGACATCACTCCCGATGGCACACCCCCGCCCCCGGAGAAGCCCTGGGCACCCGAGCCCGAGCCGAGCCTGCTGGAGATGAGCCTGCGAACGGCGGCCAGCAGCATCCAGAACCCGTTCCGCATCGCGCGGGTGCTGAGGCGCTCGGCGCCGGGCCTGGCACGTATGGTACGCGGCAACCCCGAGGACGAGGTCGAGAACTCCGCCCCTGTTCCGCGTACGCGATTCAACGGACCGGTGTCGGGCCATCGTATCGTCGAGGGTCGGATATTCTCTCTGCAGGACATTCGAGACATCCGAAAGCGCGTTCCGGGTGCGACGGTGAACGACGTGATCCTCGCCGTCTGCAGCGGTGCGATGCGCCAGTACCTCGAGCACCACGGCGAGCTGCCGAAGGAGACCCTCTCCGCCATGGCGCCGATCTCGGTGCGCAGCGAGGCGGAGCAGGGCAGCGCCGGCAACATCATCTCGACGATGAGCGTGACGCTCCACAGCGATGAGGCCGATCCGCTCGAGCGCCTGCGCAAGATCCATGCAACCACCCGGGCATCGAAGGCTACGGCGGCCGCGATCGGTGCGCGCACCATGACGGACGTCTCGCAGTTCATGCCGGGAACGCTTGCCGGTCTCGCCGCCCGGGCGTACTCGCGCTTCGGCCTCGCGAATCGCATCCGACCCTTCCTCAACACCGTCATCACGAACGTGCCCGGCCCCCAGGTGCCGCTCTACTTCACGGGCGCGAAGATGGTCTCGCTCTATGGGGTGGGACCGGTCATGGACGGAATGGGCCTGATTCATCCGATATTCAGCTACGCGGGTCAGATCACCATCTCGGTCACGGCGTGCCGGGACCAGATGCCCGACCCGGGCTTCTACGCGCAGTGCCTCGAGGATTCGTTCGAAGCGCTGCAACGGGCGGCGGAGCAGTCGGATTCTTGACGGGTCGAGCGAAGCAGAAGGCGACGCCCCCTCCCCTATCAA
>CBDUYG010000263.1:0-5285 GCA_965371385.1 uncultured Myxococcales bacterium
CGCGCATCGGCATCGGGCCGGCCGGCTCTCCCGACGAGCGCGGCCAGAGCCGATCGGCAGTCACGCTCGCGTTCGCCAAGAAGAAGGGAGTGAACGCAGTCCGGGTTGCGGACGCGATTATCGAGGAGATCGACCGCCTCGAGCGCGAAGTCATCCCCGACGGCATCTCGGTGCAGGTAACGCGGAACTACGGCCTGACGGCCGACCAGAAGGTCGACGATCTCCTCTCCTCGCTCGCATTTGCGATGGTGACGGTGGTCGTGGCGTTGATGATCGTGCTCGGCTGGCGGGAGGGTTTGATCGTCGCGCTCGCGGTACCGATCAGCTTCTCGCTCGCACTCTTCTTCAACTTCGTGCTCGGATACACGATCAACCGAGTCACGCTCTTTGCACTGATCCTGACCCTGGGGCTCGTGGTCGATGATCCGATCACGAACGTCGACAACATCCAGCGGCACATCCTGATGCGCCGAAGAAACCCCTTCTTGGCCACACTCTTCGCCGTAAAGGAGGTTCTGCCGCCCGTCCTCCTGTCGACCCTCGCGATCATCATCTCATTCACGCCGATGTTCTTCATCACCGGCATGATGGGGCCCTACATGCAGCCGATGGCGATCAATGTTCCACTGACCGTTACATTCTCTACGCTCGCCTCCCTGACGATCGTGCCCTGGGCCGCATACCGGCTGCTCCGAAAGAGGGGGGAAGCTGCGGTCGAGGCGGAGTCCTCGCCGATGGAGCAGCGAATTCGTCGCTACTACCAGCGGATCATCCAGCCCTTCCTGGGGTCCAGCCGGCTCCGCTGGGGACTCCTGGCGACGATTCTCTCACTGCTCGTGGGCTGTGTGCTCCTGGTGCTCTTCGAGCTCGTGCCGATGAAGATGCTCCCTTTCGACAACAAGAACGAGCTGCAGCTGATCATCGACATGCCGGAGGGAACACCGCTCGAAGCGACGGACGCGGCGGTTCGGCGCTTCGAAGGCTACTTCTTCACGGTTCCGGAGATCGTCGATTTCGAGTCGTACACTGGAACCTACAGCCCCATCGATTTCAACGGTCTGGTGCGCCACTACTACCTGAGAGAGGCCCCGCACCTGGCCGATATCCGCGTCAACCTCGCTCCGAAAGAAGAGCGCGAGCAACAAAGCCATACGATCGCGCTCCGCATTCGCAGCGACCTGGAGGCGATCGCTCGAGAGGTCGGGGCCAATATTGCGCTCGTCGAGTCACCTCCCGGGCCTCCCGTGATCTCCACGCTGGTGGCCGAAATCTACGGGCCCGAGGATCGTTCGTATGCCGAGCTGATCGAGTCGAGCGAGATCGTGATGGAGCGCATCGCCGTGGAGCGCGGCGTCGTGGACGTCGACTCATCGGCCGAGCGACCGCGGGAGCGGATCGACTTCGTCCTCGACAAGGAGAAGGCGGGGCTCCACGGCATCGATACGGCGTCCGTGGTACGGACGCTGCACATCGCGCTCACGGGCGTCGAGCCCGCGACCGTCCACCAGCCTGGAGAGCGCGCCCCTCTCGTGATCCACCTCCAGATTCCACGCGCGCTGCGCTCCGGCGTTGCGGAGCTGGGCAGCATCTCGATCAAGGGCGCGAGTGGAGAGCTGATTCCATTCGACGAGATCGGGACCTTCCGCACCGTGGAGGAGGACCAGCCGATCTACCACAAGAACCTGGAGCGCGTCGTCTACGTGTTCGGTGAGATGGCCGGGAGAGCGCCGGCGGAAGCCGTCCTGCGATTCGGCTCCCACTTCAAACGCAATCCTCTGCCGAAGGGCATGAAGGCCGACTGGGCGGGAGAAGGCGAATGGGGCATCACGTTGGATGTGTTTCGCGACCTCGGATTGGCGTTCGGCGCCGCGCTCGTTGGAATCTATCTGCTGCTCGTACTCCAGACGTCGTCCTTTCTCATGCCGCTCATCATCATGACGGCCATTCCGCTCACCGCGGTCGGGATCCTGCCGGGCTTCTGGCTCATGAACGTGCTCTCCGGTGGCTCGGTCGGCGGCTTCGATGACCCTGTCTTCTTTACCGCGACCGCAATGATCGGGATGATCGCGCTCGGGGGGATCGTAGTGCGTAATTCGCTCGTCCTGATCGAGTTCATCGATCAAGCGCTCGCTGAAGGGCGACCGCTGCAGGAGGCCATCGTCGAGAGCGGCGCCGTGCGCCTGCGCCCGATCCTGTTGACGGCGGTCACGACGGCACTCGGGGCCTGGCCGATCGCACTCGACCCCATCTTCTCGGGGCTGGCGTGGGCGTTGATCTTCGGGCTCTTCGCATCGACCGCCTTCACCCTGATCGTGGTGCCCGTGATCTACTACATCGTCTATCGCGATGAGGCTGGAAGTGCAGGCGGCTAACCCGGATCATTCGTGAAGCTCGCAGGAAGGGCGGCAAGGTTGCTGCAGTTTCCGGGCCCTCGGAGCGAAGTCGACCGCAGGCGTTCTTTCGGTACGTCGAGGATCGACGCAGTGAGAAGGTCCCGAAAATAGAGTGCCACTGCCGTCCGCAGCAGAGTGCTTACGAATAATTCGGGCTAGAGCGAGCGATCGTGCGCCGAGGGTCGGGGGTGTTCGTGGGCCGCTCCGGCCCGGATCGCCTCCGCCAGCTCGGAGAGGATTCCGCCTGCCTGGCTGCCCAGCCCGAGCAATACGTCGTCCATGGTCACCATCCCGCGAAGGCCGCCGTCCTCGTCCACGACCGGGATTCGCCGAACTCCGTGCTTCTTCATCAGCGCAACCACCTCTGCGGTCTCGCAGTTGGCGTCGATCGTGATCAGCGACCGGGAGGCGCATTCGACAACGGGAGTCTCCCGGGGATCGATATTCGTCCCGATCTTGGCAACGAGATCCCGGTCGGTGACGATCCCGATGGGGTTCTTCGAGTCATCCGTGAGTACGAGCGATCCGACTCCCATCATCTTCATCAGCCTGGCCGCTTCCGAAATCGAAATGCCGGAGTCGGCGGTCATTACGCGTCCTGGGGCCAATTGGCTGATCTTGTCGGTCATGTTCGCTCCTGAAGAAAGCGGCGGGGCGGGATCATCATCATAACAGATTCTTCGTGTTGCTCGGGATCGAGCCCTGCGGGTAGCCTTCCTCGTGTGTGGGGCCCGAGGGAGCGCGAATGGCAAATTCGTCGCCTCGCCGCTATATGGAAGTGGATGTGTGAACTCCTCGGTGTGAGTAGTGATCGGCCGACCCGGTTGGAGATCGAGTGGGCCGAGTTTGCAGGTCACGGATCGCCGGCCGGGGGAAGCCCGGATGGCTGGGGCGTCGGCTACTACCGTGGTCTCGATGTCGCGACGTTTCGCGAGCCGCGGCCGGCGGCGGAGAGTGCATGCTCAGACCTGCTCAGCAAGTGCGCTCCGCTCAGCCCGATCGCGATATCGCACGTACGGCGCGCCGTGCGTGGAGCCGCGGTGCTCGCCAACTGTCAGCCCTTCGCGAGACCGCTCGCGGGTCGTATGCACATGTTCGCCCACAACGGATACGTGGCGGAGCTCGTCGAGACCGATGCTGGAATTCCCCCGTGGTTGGCTCCCGTCGGGGACACCGATTCGGAGCGGCTCTTCGGGCTCCTTCTCGCAGAGCTTGCACCCGTCTGGTCCCAGCCAGCTCCGCCTACGATCGACGCGCGGCTCGAAGTAGTGCACGACTTCGCGGGACGGATGCGCGAGAAGGGAGCCGTCAACTTTCTCTACAGCGACGGCGAGCTGCTCTTTGCTCATGGCCACCGACGGACGCTCCCCGGGGACGAGATCTCGACAGATCCCGGGCTCTACCTTCTGGAGCGGGGGGGCGACTGCGAAGAGTCACTCGACGTCCCTGTCGCCGGGCTTCGTGAATCCGGCGACTGCATGAGCCAGGTGCTGGTCGCCACGGTGCCCCTCAACGAGCAGAGCTGGACCCCTCTCACTCACGGCCAGTTGGTTTGCCTGCGAGGGGGAATCCGTGTCGCGTGAGGAATCGATTGCGCGCAGGGCGGTAATCGAGCCCATCGGAGACGTCGGCGCTCGCTGGGAATTCATGACCTCGAACCGGGCTCGATACCGCCCAGCCTCAGCTCCCGATCGTGAGCCCACCATCCACCGGTAGCACGTGCCCGGTGGTGAGGTCCGGGCCGGTGATCAGCCCCACGATCATGCGTCCGACGTCGTCCGGCGTGCTGACCCGTCGCAGGGGCGACTTCTGCATGATGCCCTCCTTGATGACTTCGTAGGCGTCGCCGAACCCCTCCTTCAACCACTCCCCATCGATGAAGCCCGGGGCCACGGCATTGACTCGGATCTCCGGGCCGAGCGCCCGGGCGAGGGTCAGGGTCAGACTGTTGAGGGCGGCCTTCGAGGCGCAGTAGGGGATCGAGCTTCCCGTCCCGATGATACCCGCGACGCTGGAGGTCATGACGATCTCGCCGCCGCCATCGGCGCGCAGCAGGTCTCGGGCAGCCCGGCTGCAGTGGAAGGGGCCGACGAGGTTGACCTGGAGGATCTGGCTCCAGTTCTCATCACTCACCGCTTCCAGGTCGGCGTGGGGGATGAACGTCGTCGTGCCCGCATTGTTCACCAACACGTCGAGCCGGCCGAAGGCGCGCTCGGCCTCTTCGACCATCGCCCGGCAGTCTGCATCGACGCCCACATCCGCCCGGAATGCCATGGCTTTCACGCCGAGGCCCTGCACCTCGGCCGCGACGGCCTCGGCGGCGTCTCGGGAGCGGCTGTAGTTGACCAGCACCGAGCATCCCTGCTCTGCGAGCCGGATGGACGTCGCCCTTCCGACCCCGGTTCCTGCTCCGGTTACGATCGCGGCCTTGCCTTCGATATCCATTTGCGAACCTCTCCTCGTATTCTCTGGTTTTCCTGAATCGCTCGAGTGTTGCGCTCTCGGTTATCCAGATGTATAACTCAATTCTCCAAGTGGATAAACCAAGCCGGACACGCGGCACGGGAAGGCGGGAACGGCCGAATCCGGCGATGAGACGATGAACCGGTAGACGGGTAGTAGGACGGTAGACGGTAGACGGTAGACGGCAGGGGAGCAGGGGCAGGTGCAAAAGGTGGCGAGAACGGCGGAAGCCGAAACCAGTGGAGCGACCCGCGAGATCATTCTCGAGGCCGCCCTGGAGGCCTTCGCCGAGAAGGGGTTCGACGGCGCGACCACCCGGGAGATCGCGACCCGGGCAGGCGTGAATCACGGGCTCATCCGCTACTACTTCGGCGGCAAGCCCAAGCTCTGGCGCGATGCCGTCGATCGGGCCTTCGGCGAGCTCGAGGC
>CBDUYG010000264.1:0-5285 GCA_965371385.1 uncultured Myxococcales bacterium
ACGCGCCACCCGGTCTGGGTCGACGGAAGGATCGTGACTCCGTGCGGCGGGGTGCCCATGTTCTGCGCTGCGTTTCGCGAGCCCTGGGCCGAGGCGCTGGCGGACCAGCGCATGTACATCGCCAATCTCTTCGCTCGCGATCTCTTCTTGTGGGACGAGTTCCCGGATCAGCACGACCTCGTGCGGGGCTACGTGCTCGAGAAGTACTTCATGGATACCCACCCGGACCACAAGCTGGCCCAGATGCGGGCCTACGGCGGGCTCGCGGGAGCGGAGTTCGAAGCCCGGGACGCGCCGAAGTTCTTCGAGCGTTATCTCGCCATGGACTCGTTCGACGAGCCACGTCACTTCCTGCTCGCGTTCGAGCTTCAGCGCCGCTTCTTCGTTCGCGAAGACCAGGGCGGCATCACAAAGGCCCGGAATCTCGCTAGCGCCATCCAGAAGACGGACCGCAGCTTCAAACCCCTACGCGATCAGGTTCACAACCAGATCTCGGCGACCCAGATTCCCAAGATCGAGGCGTATCGCGCCAAGCTCTCGCCCGGACCGGAGCGGGATCGTGTGGATGAGCTCGTGATGGAGATCGAGCGGCTGACGTCCCTCGACGCCAGTGCCCTCCACGAGCAGGCGGCGGAGATCTCGGATCCCGACACTCGCGCGGCCCTGCAGAAGCAGATTCCAACGGGAGAGATCGATTCTCTCGAGTCGATCACGGCACTGACGAGCCTGATGCGCGATTTACGTCTGCGGGTCGAAGCCAAGGAGATCTCGCCCGCGGATCGCCGACGCCTGGTCGATCTGGACGTGACGGCGGCGGCCGTGGTGCAGCAGAAGGGCATGGAGCTGCTCACGGAGGGCGAGGCGCTCACGCTGCGTCAGCACGTCGATCTACTCGTCGCGCTGACGAACGCCGCCTATGGTAGTGGTCTCTTGATGGAGCGCGAGCGGGGCGCGGCCGTCGCGGACCTCGAAGATCTCGCCTCGATGAAGAAGGTGAGGCGCGCCGATCTGAAGGCCCGCCTGGCTCGGGCCGCGCGCGTGGTCGAGTGGGCCCAGCGCACGACGTTCTATGCCTTCGAAGAGGTGTACCCCACGTGGCTCTATCTGCTGCCGGATGTGAGCCTTCTGGCAGACGACGTTCTGCGAGGCTCACCCCTCATGGTCTACGCCAAGGCCCTCGAGCGCCTGGAGACCCTCGCTGCAGGGGATCATCCGATCCGTCACGAAATCTTCGGCAAGTCGCTGGATCGGGGGGTGAGGGCGCTCAACCCGGGACTTGCCCTCGGTCCTCTGATGGTGGCGCCCAGCCTGGGCGACTACTCGCGCGAGGACATCCTGGCGCTGCCGGAGACGCCCGCCGATCTCGAGCCCACCTCGGGGATCCTGACCCGGGGTGAGGGCAACGTCGTCTCCCACGTCCAGCTCCTGGCTCGGGCCCTGGGGATCCCCAACTCCGTGCTCGGCCCCGCGGCCTACGAGCTCTTCGCGCCCCACAGCGGCAAGACCGTCTTCTACATCGCGACGCCGGGGGGGCGTGTCATCGTGAAGGAGGAGTCCGCGCTCGACGAGACGGACCGCAGGGTGCTCTCCGAATACCTGGGCAACCAGGAGCGAACGGATGACGGCGCGCTGGTGGACTCGGGCCCCAAGCTCCACATCGACGTCGAGCGCCTCGATGTCGAATCGAGCAGTGTGATCGACCTCGCATCGATGCGTCACACCGACTCGGGCGTGAGGGTGGGCCCCAAGGCGGCGTTCCTGGGTGAGCTCAAGCATCATTTCCCGGACAAAGTCGCACGGGGCATCGTGGTGCCCTTCGGCGCCTACTACGCGCACTTCCGTGCTGCTCCCGTCGCACTGCCCAGGGAGCTGAAGGGGAAGGGAATCGCGAAGCCCGGTGGCTCCCTCGCGGAGTTCGTCGAGCAGACCTACGCGACCTTCTTCGACGAGATGATCGCAGGCAGCGCCGACGAGCGAGAGCTGTCCGCCTGGATCACCCCGCGCCTCGACGTCATGCGCTACTCGATCGCCCAGCACCCGCTCTCGCCCGAGCTTCGCGAGGGGATCCGCGCGGGGCTGGCCGAGCAGGGGCTCCTGAGGGAGGACGATCCCAGCCAGACGGTCGGGCTCTTCGTTCGTAGCGATACGAACGTCGAAGATCTCGAGAACTTCAACGGAGCCGGGCTCAACCTCACGCTCTTCAATCGCCGCTCCCTCGCGGACATCTATCAGTCGCTGAAGTCCGTCTGGGCGAGCCCCTTCACCTACCGCTCCTTCTCGTGGCGCCAGACCCTGATCGATGAGCCTCTTTGGGTGCTGCCCTCGGTAGTGATCCTCGAGAGCGTGCCCACCGTGAAGTCGGGGGTGCTGGTGACGGCGGATCTCGAGGGCCGCAGCGGCGAACGAATGCTGATCGCTACGTCCGAAGGCGTGGGGGGCGCGGTCGACGGATCCCCCACCGAGACGATCGTCTGGTCTCCCGATGGAGTCGAGCTGGTCACGATGTTCAAGTCTCCGTACCGGCGGCTACTCAAGCCCGATGGCGGTAGCGAGGTCGTGCCCTCGACCGGCGAAGAGACCGTTCTCAGCGATGCCGAGGTGGAGGATCTCGTGAAGACCGCGTCGCGCATCCGCAAGGAGTTCGAGCCATCGATCGATGCCGACGGGCGCGCTCGCCCCTGGGACGTGGAGTTCGGCTTTCAGGGCGGCAAGCTCTGGCTCTTCCAGGCCCGGCCTTTCATCGGCAACGAGTCGCTCTCGAACATCCCGGCGTTGGCTGCGTACGAGGCGCCATCCAAGGGGGAGAAGGACAAGATCTCGCTGAAGACGAAGATCAAGTGATCCGAAGCTAGAAAATCTTCTTCTTCAGGCTCTTGTAGCCTTCTTCCTTCAGGTCGTCCTTGGCCCGCTCTCCGCGATCCTTCTGGTTCCGCTCGTTGCTCTCCTTGCGTTCTTTGCGTTCTTTGCGGTCTTGCTCCTTGCGATCCTCACGCTTCTCTTCCTTGCGCTCCTTCGTATCGCGTTTTTCTTCCTTGCGCTCCTTCTTGTCGCCCTTGGCTTCCTTGCGCTCCTTCTTGTCGTTGTCGGCGAAGGCAGGCTGGGGTGCAATCGACGTCGTCAGGAACAAGGCGGTCAGCGCGATGACGAAAGCTCGAATCATGTTGTTCTCCTCTGGGCCGACCCGACCCTCGGGTCGTGGCCGTGTGGCCGGGACCCGGTCGAGTGGATACCCTCGCGTCGCAGGGAACGATTCCAACCGGATTCAGTGTGGCCGATACTCTAACCCAACTTCGATGAGAATCATCAACTCCCACGGGTCTCGCACAGCGGCCGACCGAGGTCAGCGTTGAAGACCGCTGGAAGCTCCGCCGATGATCTCGCGCGGCGTGATTGGGTTTTTGCCGCGCTTCCAGCCCTGCTGCTGATCGTCGTCGCCCTCCACCAGATCTGGCTCGTGCACAGCGACCAGCTCGATCCCTGGAAGGGCGGCGGCTTCGGAATGTTCTCGACGACCCAGGGAGTCAACGCCCGACACAGTCACATCTTCGTGACTGAAGGCGGCGAGGAGTCCGAGATCGAGGTCCCGGACGACCTGGAGGACGAGGAATATCGGCTGCTCTCGCTCCCGACGGACGCTCGATTCGAGGTCTTCGCGGAAGAGCTCAGCGAGTACCTGCCGGACGACACTTCCGAGCCGGCGAGCCTTCGGATCGAGCTCTGGTTCACAGAGTATGACGCGGACCTGACCCCGGAAACCTCGCTCGTGCGGGAGTTTCGACGGGAGGCGGCGCGCGATGCGGCTCGCTGAGCGTGCGTCACGGGCCGGTCGGTCTCTCGGCTCGTGGCTCGATGGCCAGGGGCTCGATCTGGCGCTGCGTCTCACGCTTCTCGATCTGCTCCTGGAGCCGGTCGGTCGCTGGAGTGTGCGCCCCTTCGTCTTGATTCTTGCGGCCATGGGGCTGCTCCACGGAGGGGTGCTGCGAAGTCCCGCGCTCTGGCTCTCTCTCATGGGGTTGACTGGATGGCGTGTCATCGCCGACTGGCCCCTGGCCGACAATCACGCCTACCTGCTCAGCTATTGGTGTCTCGCAGTCTCCCTGGCCCTGATCTCGCGTCGCCCGGAGGTCGTTCTTTCCATCAGCGCCCGGAGACTGATCGCCCTCGTCTTCGTCTTCGCCGTACTCTGGAAGGGGCTGCTTGCCGATGATTTCCGCGACGAGCGATTCTTCCGTCATCTGCTCCTGACGGACAATCGCTTCGCCGACATTTCGCTTTCCCTCGGCGGTATCAGCGAAGAAGACCTGGAGGAGGCGGACTCTCTCATCTACACCAAGCTGCACGAGGCCGAGAGAAGAGCGCCGAGTTCACTCGAGACCCCGGAGATGCGCACGCTGGCACGGGTGATGACGTGGTCGACGCTCGGAATCGAGACCCTGATCGCTCTCCTCTTCCTGGCTCCGCGTCGGTCGAGGTGGGCTGCGCTGGGGAACTATGCGTTGATGGCCTTTTGTGTGACGACCTATCTGATTGCGCCCGTGCCTGGATTCGGATGGCTCCTGCTCGCGATGGGGGTCGCCCAGTGCCCCCTCGGCGCCCGCACGACCCGATGGCTCTACCTGGCAACGTTCGCCGTCGTTCTACTTCATGAGCACATTCCCTGGCTGGAGCTGATGCGGCAGGGCGGATGATGCCCCGCCGCTCGTGTGGGCTATCCATCTCCTCGCCATGGATGGAATGGATATTCGACGAGTGGCCTGGTGCAGGGGCTGGAGCAAGGCCTGGTGCAGTTCCTGGCGCGGGATCTGGCGCGGGGCGTGGTGCAGGACCTGGATGGTGAGCCTGCTGGTCTGGGTAATCGTCCCGGTCCAGGGTTCTTCAGCGGGGGACTCAGCGCCGGCTCCGCAAGCGGTCGAGGCGGCCCACGCACGTGAGGCCCAGGGCTCCGCTCTGGAGGAGTCGGGCAAGGACGAGCCGATCCCCCTCGCCGAATGGCAGGCCCTGCCCCGCGATGCGCGGCCCGTCGCCCGCTGGTGGTGGCCCGGCGGTAGCGTGCAGCCTCTGAAGATCGCGGAGCAGCTCCGGCAGATCCGCGATGCGGGCTTCGGGGCCGTCGAACTTCAGCCGCTGCTGCTGGGGCTCGGCGCCGACGACCTCGCGGCGGATTCGAAGCTGCGCAGCGTGGGCCGGCCGGAGTTCATTCGATCCGTCGCGTTTGCAGCCTCGGAGGCTTCGAAGGTCGGGCTCGACTTCGACCTCACCCTGGGCAGCGGATGGCCCGGCGGTCT
>CBDUYG010000265.1:0-5268 GCA_965371385.1 uncultured Myxococcales bacterium
ACGCCTTCCATCAGCGGCCGGGAGGCGCCGGCGAGCGCCGACTCTCCGTGAGGCTCGGAATGGCACACCGGGAGCCCTGGAAGCGCGCGCTGCTCGAGTTCGAAGCGCGCCTCGCTGCGGGATTGCACGAACGACTCCCGCCACAGCGTGAGCGTGAGCCACCCGCGCTTTCGCGGCATCGGGCGGAGCTTGCGGGACTCGGGCAAAGACTCCGTACCAGAGTCGCGGCTCGGAGCATCGCTTCACCGCCAAGCATCAGCTTCCTGATCCTCACCCGGGATCAGCCCGTGCTCTTGCAAGCCTGCATCGCGTCGCTGGAACGCAGCTGTCGGGTCCCATATGAGATCCTCATCGGAGATACGGGTTCGCGCTCGCAGGAGAGTCTCGACTATCTGGAACGGACGCCTCACGACGTCCACTTTCTCGGTCACTACCACTTCAGTTCGGGGATCAATATCCTGGCCGCTCGTTCCCGAGGCGAGTATCTGGTCCTCGTGAACGACGACGTCGAACAACTCGAACTGAACGCCGAGGCGGCGATCCAATGCCTCGAGGCCGACTCAGGTGTGGGATGTGTGGGAGCCATGCTCCTCTATCCGGATCGACGCATCCAGCACGCAGGAATTCGATTCTGCCCGACCGGACCTCATCGGCTACTTCCCGAGCACATCGACCGCTTTGCGGACTTCGAATCGTACGATGTCTTCTCGGCACCTCGGGAGGTCTTCGCGGTCACCGGCGCGTGTATGATGCTTCGAGCCGAGCGTTTCCGTGAGATCGGGGGGCTCGATGAGTCCTATCTCGAAGAGGCGCAGGACATCGACCTCTGCCTTCGGCTGCGAGAGCAGGGCCTGGTGTCATTGATTTCGAATGAATGGGTGGCCTACCACGTAGAAGGCGCAACCCGAACCCGGAAGGGGTGCGCCGAAGATCGAGCGCTCTTCCTCGACCGATACCGCGACGAAATCGAAGCGAGGTGGCTTCCCGAACAAGCCGAGAAAGGCGAACAGCGTGCCTACGACGCCCCATAGGGTGTAAGCAATCTCTTGGTCGGAGCAGCGCCAGAGCCATCCGTAGAATCCCGCACCTCGTCGAGATGTTCAGTCCCGTTGACACTGTCAATCGAACCCGCCACCCGTAGCAGGCGTCGCTTGCGCCACGCGCGACCGGCGAGCCTCCACGCGTCGAGATAGCCGGGGATCGTCGCGCGGTCTCGGAGAAGGGCGAAGCCCAGCCGCATGATCTCCCAGCCAGCGATGATCGGCAGGTTGAGCCAGAAGTCGAGTCCCCGCTCGTTCTTGATCAGCTGGAGATAGTGGTTCTTGAAGGAGTGACGACGTATACGGGGATCGATCTCGAAGCGTCGTTCGCGGCGCCAGTTTCGCGTGTGCTGAGCGCGCGCGTCGGGCACGTAGAGGACTTGCCAGCCCAGCAGCCATGCTCGCCAGGAGAGATCCGTGTCTTCGTGGTAGAGGAAGAAATCCTCGTCGAAGACCTCACCTTCGATGGCGAGACTCGAGAGGGAATCGCCTCGAATCATCATTGCCGCACCGCTGGCTCCGAATACGAACTCGGTCCGATCGAACTGTCCCCGATCCGCCTTTTCACTCCCGCGGTCGCGGGGGCGGCGATGGCGCGGCAGCACGATTCCGGCACTGTCGATGGAGCCATCGGGGCGCAGCAACTTCCCCGTCGCGAGAGCGACCCGAG
Organism: uncultured Myxococcales bacterium; assembly: GCA_965371385.1. GTDB lineage: Bacteria > Myxococcota_A > UBA9160 > UBA9160 > UBA4427 > CBDUYG01. Next base: position 1,711 of record CBDUYG010000265.1, read on the forward strand.
GCCGAGTCTGCATCTCCCCGAGCAGGCGCTCGGCGAAGGTCGGATCGAGCCTGACGTCCGGGTTCAAGAGCAGCAGGAAGTCCGTCTTCGAGCGCTCTCGAAGCGTCTTCAACGCGTAGTTGGCGCCCGCCGCGAAGCCGCGATTGCTCATGTTTTCGATGTGGATGCCCGGACGTTCCCAAAGCTCGGATTGACGGGCTTCGTCCGCTTCGATGTCCACCACCATCGTGAGATCAGGCGCGAGGGTCTGCGCTTGAACGGAGTCCAGACACGCCTTCAATTCGTCGTAGCTCTGGTAGTTGATGACGCCTACGGCGTAGCTGGGCTGCACGTCGGTCCGGAGCATCGGGAACCAGCGTAGCCTCTGCCAGTCTCTTCGCATATTCGGTCCGCCTGGGGCAATCGAAACCCCCGGGGGCCCGCGCGGCCGAGTTCCGCCTTTCGGTCGCGACAACCGCGCGCCGGACGCCGACTCCTCCCCCCCTCAAAGCGACCCCAGCAACCCCGCCACCCGCTCCCCGATCGCCCCCGCGGCCGTCAGACCCGGCGACTCGATCCCGAGGCAGTTCACCAGACCCGGGAGGCCCGCCTTCGATTCCTCGCAAACCACGAAATCCCCGAACGGATCGCCGGGTCCCGCAAGCTTCGGGCGGATCCCCGCATAATCGGGCGAGAGCAGGTCGACGTGAACCGCCGGCAGATAACGGCTCGCCGCGGCGGCGAACTCGCCCGCCTTGTCGGGATCGACCTCGTAACGGATCTCGCTCACGTATTCGGTGTCGGGGCCGAAGCGAATCCGGCCGCCGAGGTCCAGGGTCGCGTGGACTCCGAGCCCGGCCTGGACGGGCAGCGGGTAGATGAGGCGCGAGATCGCGATCGGGGCGCTCGGAGCCAGGCTGAAGTAATCGCCCTTGCACGGATGCTGGCGGTACCCGCAGGCGTCGATGTCCATGCCCGCGAGCGCGGCAATGCGATCCCCCGAGAGCCCGGCCGCGTTCACCACGGCCGCGCACGCGATCTCCTGAGACTCGCCATCGGGGCTCTTCACGGCCAGACGCCATCCCCCCGAGCGGCACTCCAGCTCCGTCAGCTCGCTCTGTAGGACCAGCATGGCACCGAACTCTTCGGCCTCTGCGAGATAGGAGAGCGAGAGCGCGTGGGCATCGACGATGCCCGTCTCCGGGGAGAGGAGCGCCCCCACCGCCGCGACGTCGGGCTCGAGCCGGCGCACCTGGTCCATGTCGAGCAGCTCGAGACCCGGCGCTCCGTTGGCGGTCGCGGTCACGAGCAGTCGCTCGAGCGCCGGGAGCTCGCTCTCCTGCGTGGCGACGATGATCTTCCCCAGCTTCCGGTGCCCGATGCCTCGCTCGGCGCAGCGCGCGTAGAGGGCCTCCCGCCCTTTGCGGCAGAGCTCGGCCTTGAGGCTCTCCGGGGGGTAGTAGATGCCCGCGTGGATCACCTCGCTGTTGCGCGAGGTCGTCTCGCGCGCGATGGCGTCGTGGCGCTCGATCACGATCACCGAGCGGCCCGCACGCGCGAGGGCGGCGGCGGACGCGAGCCCGACGACGCCGGCCCCCACCACGACGACGTCTACGTCGCTCTGTGCATCAGACATCGATGAAATTCTCCCGCTGGCAGAGCCGGAGGCGTCCAGGTGAACCGCCCGGAGCGAAACCAAACGGGGGCGCTCTGCGCCACGTTGTGCCCACTGCAGGGGATCGGATCAACCGTATTTCGGCTGAACCCATCGTTGATCCTCAGCTTCCGGATTCTCAATATACTGGTGAATCTCATCTTCATCCCGTCGTACATGGCTCCAGTCACGTTGCGTGCGCCGTGGCGTGTGAAATAGTCATCGGGCACTCACCCATGATATTCTGAGCGTCTCGCTAGAAGGAGACGAAATGATTCAAGAGAGGCGATTCGTCGGCTTCCAAGCGGCGCTGCTCCGAATCGCGGTCGTCGGGGCGGCGCTCTTCGTGCTGCTATCCGGCGGCGCCGGGGCCGGGGCCCTTGCGGGTCCCGTGCTCGACGCGGGCCGGGTCGTGGTCGTGGAAGACGTCGTCCAGCTTCCCTTCAGCTCGGGCTCCCCTCCCCACGCCAGGCTCAGCGTCTTGCGTCTGGCTCCCGACGGCAGCGGGCGGATCTTCGTGAACGATCTGCGCGGCCCATTCCACGTCATCGACGGCGCCGTCGTCCACAGCTACATGGATTTCAGCCTCCTGTTCCCCAACCTGAAGATCTCACCGGGTCTCGCGTCCGGCTTCGTGAGCTTTGCCTTCCACCCCGAGTTCGCCAGCAACGGACTCTTCTACACCGTGCACTCGGAATTCGTGGATCTAACGCCGCCGAATCTCGGGCCGACGCTTCCTGCCAGCATTATTCAGCACTCGATCCTCAGCGAGTGGGATGCGACGGACCCTTCCCTCAACACCTTCGCGGGAAGCTCTCGCGAGCTGATTCGCATCGCCTCGCACCACAATCACCACAATCTGGGCGAGATCTCCTTCAATCCCGCGTCGGACCCCGGCGATGCCGACTATGGCCTCCTCTACGTGGCGGCCGGCGACTTCGGCTCCGTCGAGAACGGCGAGCCCGAGCAGCTGCAGCGCCTCGACACGCCCTATGGCGCCATGCTTCGCATCGATCCCCTGGGCGGGCCCTTCACGCGCGGCAGCACGACCTACGACTACGGAATTCCTGCCTCCAATCCCTTCGCGAGCGACGGCGACCCCGACACTCTGGACGAGATCTACGCCTACGGGTTCAGGAACGGGCACCGGATCGTGTGGGACACGGCGCACTCAGGCGCCGCCTTCGTGACCGACATCGGTGAGGAGAACATCGAAGAGATCGACCTCCTCGCTTCCGGTGCGAACTACGGCTGGCCCGAGCGCGAGGGAAACTATGCGATCGACGTGTCGGTCAGCGTGAGCGACATCTTCGACCTGCCGCCCGACGACGCGAGCTACGGATACAGCTATCCCGTCGCCCAGTACGACCACAACGACGCCTCCGGAGCCTGGAGCGCCATCGCGGGGGGCGCGGTGTACCGCGCCAATGCGGCTCACAGCCTCTACGGAGAGGTTATCTTCGGAGACATCGTCGACGGAAGCTTGTTCCACGTATCGGTCGGCGATCTACTCGCCGCAAGCGATGGCGACCCCGCCACGACGGCTCCGATCTACCATCTCGGGGTCCTGCAGGCTGGTGCCCCGAGCTCGATCCTGGACATCGTCGCAGACGCCCTGGGAAGCCCCAGCACGTCGCGAACCGACCTGCGCATCGCGCGTATCGCGACGGGAGAGATCTATTTCACGACCAAGCGGGACGCCTTCGTGCGCAAGCTTGTCCCCATCGAGGTCGCCTACCCGAGCGGCTGGTCCCTCACCGGCGTCGCGGCCGGGGGCTACCCCATCAGCTTCAGCGTCGAGGGGGTAGCGCTGCAGATCACGACCACGGCGGGACAGACCGCTGCCGAGGTCGCCGAGGCCATGGCCGACGCGATTCAGCTCGACGGCACGTTGCAGAGCCTGGAAATCCATGGCCACGGAATGG
>CBDUYG010000266.1:0-5242 GCA_965371385.1 uncultured Myxococcales bacterium
GCGCGGCGAAGTCGTGCTCGCGAATCGCGTCGAGCAGGAAGTCGTAGCCGTTCTCTGGTCCATAGCCGCGGAAGCCGGCCTCGGTTCCCATCTCGTCGACGGCCGCGTGCATCGCTTCTACCACGGCCGGGGCGAGGGGCAGGGTAACGTCGCCGATGCCGAGCTTGATGAGGTCGGCCTCGGGATTGGCCTCCTGGTAGGCCCGCACCCGGCGGCCGATCTCGGGGAAGAGGTATCCGGCCTGCAGCTTCTGATAGTTTTCGTTGATTCTTGCCATGAGTATTCCTCTCTTCGATCCGCGGCGGCGATCCCTACCGCGCTGGGGACTGCGGTGAAGTCCGAGTCCGGATGCGGCCCGATCGGCGTGGATTGGGATGCCGGGGGGCGAGCCTCCGGGCGAGAAAGAATACCGAATGGCCGGGGCCGCGCTCGAACCGAAGGCATCTCGTGCGGAGGCATCTTTTCTCGGATCGTCGGGCGGATCCGGCACTGGCTCTCGGGTCTACTCCGATTTCCTGGTCGTGCTCGAGGAGGGGAGATGCCGCCCCTTCGCCGACCACCTTGGCTCTGATGGCGCCGTCGTCCGCCTCAGCTCTTCGGGGCGAGCGCCTCCAGCACCCTCCGATCCGGAGTCATTCCTCCGGCGGGGTCGATCGGGTCGATGCAGACGTGGGTGGCGCCCGCGTCGCGGTGAGCCTGAATTCGCTCGGTGATCGCCTTCTCGTCTCCCCAGGCCACGAGACCGTCGACGAGGCGATCGCTGCCGCCGTCCTGAAAGTCCGAGTCCTCGAATCCCTGCTGCATCCAGCTGCTTCGATAGTTCGGGAGCGTGAGATGGACGGCGAGGGATTTGCGGCCGATTTCCCGGGCCCGGCTGGGACGGGTCTCGAGCAGCACTTTCTGATGCGGACAGAGCCAGGCATCGGGTCCCATGATCTCCCGCGCGCGGCGGGTATGCTCGGGGGTGACCGCGAAGGGGTGGGCGCCTCGAGCCCGTTCGGCCGCGAGCCCGAGCATCTTTTCCCGTAGCGCACCCAGCACGATGGGCGCCTCCTCGGCCGCTGGGAATCCCGCATAGGGCGCCTTTCCCATGGCTTCGAGATATTCCCGCATGGTGGAAACCGGCCGGCCGTAGTCGTGACCGCGCAGCCCGCTCACCATCACTTCGTGCGAGACTCCGAGTCCGAGTACGAAGCGACCGGGAGCGATTTCGGAGAGTGTCTGGCGGACCGCGTTCATCGCCATCGCGTCCCGGGCGTAGATGTTTGCGATGCCCGTCGCGAGGACCAATTGCTCAGTCTGAGACGCCAGATAACCGAGGAATGTGAAGGGATCGCGCCCCACCGCTTCGGGAATCCAGAGGGCGGAGTATCCCCAGCTCTCGATCGTGCGAGCGAACTCGGCGGCGTCCGGGGATGAAAACGAATCGAGCCAGGTCCAGACACCGAGCTCGCCGATCCTCGTCGGCCGGGAGGGCTGGGCGAGCTGGGTGGACATGGCGTTCCTCGCGCGCTGAGGTGAAAGAGGGATAAGCTAGCAGAGGCCGGCCTGCGCGATCGAGGCTCCGGCGGCTCGTGTTCCGATGGTGGGGGGGAGGTGCTCTCGAAAAGTGTCTGGGCGATCGTGGTCCTGGTCTCAGTCGGCAGCGTGGGATGGTTCGGGAGCGACGCTCTCGAGCGCAACAACGATTTCTGCAATGCCTGCCATCTCAGCCCCGGGGTTCCACTCCATATCGACATCCGGCGAGGATTCGATGCGCGTCCTCCGGCGAACCTGGCTGCGATTCACTCCCGAGCTCGGGGGACGGATCGAGCCCTGAGCGGGGCGGGGCGCTGCATCGATTGTCATGGGGGGGTCGGGCTGGTCGGGCGCACCCGGGTGAAGCTACTGGCCGCAAAGGACGCATTCGTCTGGCTCTCCGGAAACTTCGAAGAGCCCGAGGGAATGAATCATCCGCTGGGAGAAGCGGACTGTCTGCGATGTCACCTGGAGTTCGACGCGCCCGATCCGGACGGGATCGAGGTCGCATTTCACGAGCTTTCGGTACACAATGCCGACCTCGGGGTGGATTGCGTGGAGTGTCATCAGGTTCATGTGGGTGGCGATGATGCTGCGGTGTTCTTCTTGAACGCGGAGCTCGTGCGGGGGCAGTGCGCCCGTTGCCATTCGGAATTCAGGAGGTAGGAAGATGATGTCGGGTCGATTGCAACTTTCGTTGGTGCTGGCTCTCGGGCTCTGGCTCCCATTTCAGGGGATCGCGTACCCGGGCGGAACGCCGGATTTCCAGACGGACGTGATTCCCTTTTGCGCCGCGTGCCACTCATCCACGCAGGAGGGGGCTCTCCAGGGCGCGGGTGATCGCGCCACCAAGGAGATGGTGGAACGCAAGCACATCGCTCCGATCCTGGCCGGCGAGAAGGCCTATGGAAAGCTCAGCGAAGAGGAGCGCGCGACCCTCGTGGCGCACATCCGGGCAACCGACGCCAACTCGACAATCAAGATGGAATTTCCGCCCCAGGTGGCGACGGGAGAGAACTTCCAGGTGACGGTCAAGCTCACGGGCGGTGCCGGTCCGGTCGTAGGGGTTTCCCTGGTGGATCGCGCTCACCGCTGGTTTGCCAGGCCGGCCACCGCGGCGGGCTGGGAGATCGTCGGAGCCCCAACGATCATCGGGCCCGATGGAGCTCCACAGTCGGACTGGCTCGCCAGGCGGCCCGAGCGCTTCGGCCGCAACCTCACCTTCGTGAACGTCACCGGAGTCCAGTCGGACGCCGTGGCCGAGAAGTGGTCGAAGAGCAAGGTGATCTTTACCCTGAAGGCCCCGGACAAGGCCGGTGACTATCCACTGATCGGTGTCTACTACTACGGCACCGAGAAGGCGTCGCCCCTGGGCTACGAAAACCATCCCATCTATGGAAAGCTGATCCGCGGGACCTATACGGGCAAGTCGGGGCGCATCAAGTTTTCGGCTCCCAACGTCATCAGCGTGAGGTAGCCCGAACCTGCGCCGGGAGTTGCCGGCCCTGGTGGACGGCGACACCCGACTCGAGGACTCCGGCGTCATCCTCGAACACCTCGACCAGCGCGGGCCCGTCGACCGAGGTGATCTTTCGATCCATCCCTACCTCGACGGCACCCGCCTCCTCGGATATACCGTGGCGGAGCATCATCCACGTCTCCGGCGCCGGCTCGATGCCAGCGTCTCCGCGCCGGCTTCGCAGGAAAGCCAGCGAGGTTTCGGAGACGCTCGCAACATTCACGTCGGGCCTCCGCGAAGAAGGCCCGCCCCGCGTCCGCCCGATTCGAGACCGCAGACCCGAATGGACGTTCGAGACAGGAGCGATCGACATCGTGCAGCAAGACCTCGAGAATGAGACGATCTGCCTTTCGGTCGAATACCCATGAGCGGTACGAACGCGCCGGAAGCCGAATCGCGCACCCTCTCCGAATTCGACTCCAAGGAGCTACTGGGCGGCTACGGCGTGGCCTTCGCTCGTGAGGCGCGGGTGGACGACGCCGGAGCGGCCGTCGCCGTAGCACGGGAGATCGGGTTCCCCGTCGTGGTGAAGCTCTGCGGCGATGAGATCGCTCACAAGACCGAGCGGGACCTCGTGCGACTCGAGCTGCAGGACTCCGACGCGGTCGCCCGCGCAGGTGAGGAGCTGCTTGGAAAGGCTCGCCCCGGGGACGGTGAGGTCAGCCTGCTCGTCGCCGAAATGTTGCGCGGCCGCCGCGAGCTGATCGTCGGCATGGTGCGCGATCCGCAGTTCGGGCCCTGTGTGCTGCTCGGGCTCGGCGGGATCCTGGCCGAGGCGGTCGGCGATGTGGTCTTCGCGGCGGCGCCGCTCAGTGAAAGGGAGGCGCGCGGCATGATTCAAGGCCTCTCGACCCGAAAGCTCGTGACCGAGCCCTTCCGCGGCGAGCCGGCCGTCGATCAAGACGCGCTCGTGCAGATCCTGCTCGCCGTGTCACGCGCGGCGGTCGAGGATCCTCGCATTGCGAGCATCGACCTCAATCCGGTGATAGTGGCGGGGGATCGTCCCGTGGCGGTGGATGCGCTGGTCGAGATATCGCAGGAGCCTGTGAGGGAGTCGGCTGGATCCGGCCGTGATCTCAGTGACGACGAGATCCTGGAGCGATACCGCCCGCTCTTCCACCCGCGCGGCATCGCGGTCGCGGGGGTCTCGAGTCATCCGGGCAAGTTCGGATTCGCGACTCTCCACAACCTGCGCCGCTTCGGCTACCCGGGCGAGCTCTATCCGATCAAGCTGGATGGCGCCGAGGTATTGGGGCGGCCGACGATCAGTGATGCCTCGGAGATCGACGAGGGCAAGGCCGACCTCGTCATCGTATGTACGCCGAACAAGGTCAACGTGCAGCTCCTGCGAACCTGCGCAGGCAAGGGCATCCGCGCTGCCTTCGTGGTGAGCGCCGGTTACGGCGAAACCGGCGAGAAGGGAATCGAGCTCCAGCGCGAGCTGGTCGCGACCGCCGATGAGCTGGGGATCCTGATGATCGGTCCGAACGGGCAGGGGGTGACCTCGACCTCGGCGTCGATGTGCGGTCAGATCGTCGGCCCCTATCCGCCGAAGGGCCGTATCGGGGTAGCGAGTCAGAGCGGGAACCTCGTGTCCTCGTTCCTCAACTATGCATGCGCAGCGGGCGCTCCGGGCGCTGCACGCGCCGACGATGCCGATGAGGGCGGAGAGGGCGTGGGTGTCAGCAAATCCCTCTCGCTCGGCAACTCGGCCCAGACCGCGCTTCCCGATCTGCTCGAGTACTTCGCCCTGGATTCGGAGACGGACGTGGTACTGGCGTACCTGGAGGGCGTCGTCGACGGCGAGCATTTCAAGCGCGCAGTTCGCAAGCTCACGGCCTGCAAGCCTCTCGTCCTGCTGAAGGGCGGCCTCGCGGAGGTCGGCCAACGGGCCGCGGCGAGTCATACCGGGTCGATGGCGAGCAACACGCGAATCTTCGACGGGATCTGTCGCCAGTTGGGCGTCGCTCGGGCGACCACCGTCGAAGAAGCCTTCGAGTGGGCCGCCACCTTCTCCACCCAGCCGCTACCGAAGGGCCGCCGCACGGTCGTCTTCAGCACGGTCGGGGGTTGGGGCGTGCTGGCCGCCGACGCCTGCGAGGCCGCGGGTCTCGAGCTCATCTCCCTGCCGGAGGAGATCCGCAAGCGGATCGACGAGATGGTCCCGGCGCGCTGGAGCCGCAACAACCCGATCGACCTCGCCGG
>CBDUYG010000267.1:0-5237 GCA_965371385.1 uncultured Myxococcales bacterium
GAGCCCGGAACCCAGCTCACGATGCGGACCTTCCACATCGGTGGTGCGGCGACCCGGCGCGCTGAGCAGTCACACTCGGAGGCCGCGGCATCCGGTACGGTTCGCTTCCACAATATTCGAACCGTGACCGACAGTGGAGGTCGCAGGGTCGTCATGACCCGGAACGGCGAGATCGGCATCGCGGACTCGAGTGGCCGAGAACGCGAGCGGCATCCGGTGGTGTACGGCGCCAACCTGAAGGTGGACGACGGCCAGCAGATCGCTGCCGGCGAGGTCCTGCTCGAATGGGATCCATTTGCCAGCCCGATTCTCTCGGAGCAGTCGGGTACCGTGAAGTTTGGCGACGTCGTCGAGGGATCGACCATGCAGGAGCAGGTGGATGAGTTCACCGGCGTCTCCTCCAAGGTGATCACCGAGTCGAAGGACCCGGATATGCGACCTCGCATCTCCATCAAGAGCGCCGAGGGCGAGACGCTCTCCCGGGCTCTGCTGCCGGTTGGCGCCTTCGTCTCGGTCGCCGAAGGGAGCCAGATCGGGGCAGGTGACGTCGTTGCCAAGATGCCTCGAGAGGCCTCCAAGACCAAGGACATTACCGGTGGTCTTCCTCGGGTGGCCGAGCTCTTCGAGGCTCGCAAGCCGAAGGAGTGCGCGGTGGTCACGGAGATCGACGGAATCGTCTCCTTCGGACCGGATTCGCGCGGCCGCCGCCGGGTTCTCGTGACGCCCGAAGAGGGGGGCGAGCCGGACGAGTACCTGATCCCGAAGGGCAAGCACGTCAGCCTTCACGAGGGAGACCGGGTGCGAGCTGGCGAGGCCCTGATGGATGGTTCCTCGAATCCCCACGACATCCTCAAGATCAAGGGCGAGAAGGCCCTGGCCAAGTATCTCGTGGACGAGGTCCAGGAGGTGTATCGCCTCCAGGGTGTGAAGATCAACGACAAGCACATCGAGACGATCGTTCGCCAGATGACCCGCAAGGTGCGGATCACCGATGTCGGAGACAGCGACTTCATGCTCGGCCAGCAGGTCGAGAAGCTCAACTTCCGCCGGGCGAACCGCGATCTCGAGGCGGAGGGGAAGCAGCTCGCCGTCGGCGAGCCACAGCTGCTCGGGATCACCAAGGCCTCCCTCTCGACCGAGTCCTTCATCTCGGCGGCCTCCTTCCAGGAGACCACCAAGGTGCTGACCGAGGCGGCGATCTGGGGCAAGGTTGACTCCCTGCGGGGGCTCAAGGAGAACGTGATCATGGGCCGCCTGATTCCCGCCGGTACTGGGCTCGAGGACTACCTCAAGACGGGGATCCAGATCGACGCGCCGGAGGAAGAGCAGATCCCGGGTCTCGACGATGCGGATGACGAATCCGAAGCACCGGGTGTTGGGGAAATCCATACTCCCGAGCCGGGACCGGGCGAGGGCCTGCTGGTTTCTCCGGGTGAGGGGTCGGGACCATACGAGGTCTAGCCGCCGTTCCGGGAATTCAACGCCGGGGCGGGGAGTTGGGGCACCGGATACCCGTCCGGCTGGCGTTGACAGGTCCCTCTGGGTCGCTAGACTGCGCGCCCCTACTCAGAGCACTGGACCGCCACCCATGCGGTCCGCTTCCGGATGGACGTTGAGCTCATCCTGAGGGTCCGAATCGAAGCATCTTGATCGCCCGGTGTAAGACACCGGCACTCCATCAAGAGTCCTTCGAGACGATCTTCCGGTCTCAACGTTTCCGAGAAGCGGGAAACGGCGAGATGTGTCTTTGGACAACTGGGAAGATACTGCACTGATCGCAGTGGAGTGGAAGTAGCCGGGTAGTAGCCGGCTAATCGATGGATACATAGACAGAAGCATCGCGCTGAGCTGCATGCATGCGTGAATGAACGAATGAACGGAATGCAGCAGCGCGAGACGGAGAGAGAGGAAGAATGCCCACGATTCAGCAGCTCATTCGCAAGGGGCGATCGAGCAAGCGAAAGACATCCAAGGCACCCGACTTGGAGAGAGCTCCGCAGAAGCGTGGCGTCTGTCTTCGCGTGTTCACCACGACCCCCAAGAAGCCCAACTCCGCATTGCGTAAGGTGGCGAGAGTCCGGCTCACCAACGGTCGTGAAGTCAACGCCTATATCGGTGGAGAGGGTCACACGCTGCAGGAGCACTCGGTGGTCCTGGTGCGCGGAGGGCGCGTGAAGGATCTCCCCGGTGTTCGTTATCACATCGTGCGCGGCACCCTCGACGCGACGGGCGTCGACGGCCGCGCTCGCGGACGCTCCAAGTACGGAGCCAAGCGGCCCAAATAGGCCCCCCATCCTCGCGACGGCGATAGCGCCGGCGCGATGAGTGACGAGAGCAGAGCGCAATGCCGAGACGTCGAGATGTACCGAAGCGATTGACACCGCCGGATCCCAAGCACGGAGATCGCGTGGTCGGGCGCTTCATCAACGTCATCATGAGGGATGGCAAGAAGAGCACGGCCGAGGGAATCATCTACGGCGCCTTCGACATGATCGAGTCGAAGATGCGGAGTGACCCCTTGGCGATGTTCCGGCGCGCGCTCGAGAACATTCGCCCGCGCGTCGAGGTGAAGTCCCGCCGTGTCGGTGGTGCCACATACCAGGTACCGATCGAGATCCGGCCGGAGCGCGCGTCGTCCCTGGCGATGCGGTGGCTTGCCGACTACTCGCGAAAGCGACCGGGCAAGAGCATGCGCGAGAAGCTCGCGAACGAGATCATCGACGCGGCCAACGAACGTGGCGAGAGCGTCAAGAAACGGGAAGACACGCACCGGATGGCGGAGGCGAACAAGGCCTTCGCTCACTATCGCTGGTAGTGCGCGCTGGTAGTGCGCGCTGGTAGTGCGCCAGCGGGGCAAGCGCCACCATCGCAAGCACCGCCATCGATGGTGAACCGGTCGACAGGTGAGTCAACAGCTGGGTCACCGGATGAGATGAAATGAAGAGTCGGGCGGGAGACCGTCAGGCGTTGAGATGCGTCGATGCCTCGTACGACTCCGCTGGAAAGAATCAGGAACATCGGCATCATGGCCCACATCGATGCCGGCAAGACAACGACAACGGAACGAATCCTCTATTACACCGGTGTGAACTACAAGATCGGCGAAGTTCACGACGGCGCGGCGACTATGGACTGGATGCAGCAAGAACAGGAGCGGGGTATCACCATCACGTCGGCGGCGACCGCCTGCACGTGGATGGATCACTCCATCAACATCATCGATACGCCGGGCCACGTCGATTTTACGATCGAGGTCGAGCGATCGTTGCGCGTGCTCGACGGCGCCGTCGCTGTGTTCTGCGGAGTAGGTGGTGTCGAGCCCCAGTCCGAGACGGTCTGGCGCCAGGCCGACAAATACTCCGTTCCCCGGATCGCCTTCGTGAACAAAATGGACCGTCTGGGCGCCGATTTCGAGAACGTCGTCGAGATGATGCGTGACCGCCTCGATACCAACCCGGTGCCGATCCAGATTCCGATCGGAGAGGGCGAAGACTTCGAGGGCGTCATCGACCTCGTCTCCGAGCGTTCCCTGCGCTGGGAAGACGAGAGCCTCGGCACCGAGGTCATCGAGGGCGACGTGCCCGACGCGATTTCCGGCGCCGCTCGCGCGGCACGGGATCGTCTGGTCGAGGCCGTCGCAGACTTCGACGAAGAGATCATGACCCAGTACCTCGAGGGCGAGCCGGTCTCCGCCGAGGCGCTGAGCGCGGCCATCCGCGTGGCGACTCTCGAGCGCAAAATCGTCCCCGTGCTCTGTGGCAGCGCATTCAAGAACAAGGGTGTCCAGCCCCTGCTCGATTCGGTCGTTCGCTACTTGCCCTCTCCGATCGACATCCCGCCGGTCGGGGGTGTGCGTCCCAAGGATGGCGAGCCCGACACGCGTACGGCATCCGACGACGAGCCCTTCGCGGCCCTGGCTTTCAAGCTGATGAGTGACAAGCACGCCGGCCATCTCACCTACCTGCGGGTCTATTCAGGCAAAGCGAAGTCGGGCGACACCGTCCTCAACGCGAACCGTGGCAAGAAGGAGAGGGTGGGGCGCTTCCTGCGGATGCACGCGAATAAGCGCCAGGAGATCGACGAGGTCTATTCCGGCGACATCGTTGCAGCGGTCGGCCTCAAGAACGTCTCCACCGGCGAGACCCTCTGCGCCATCCACAAGCCCATCATCTTCGAAACTCTCGACTTTCCCGCCCCGGTCATCTCGATCGCGATCGAGCCGAAGACCGCGGCGGACCTGGAAAAGCTCAATCAGTCCCTCGAGCGCTTGGCCCAGGAGGATCCCTCGTTCCGGGTCGGGGTGGATCCTGAGACGGGTCAGACCCTGATCTCCGGAATGGGCGAGCTTCACCTCGAGATCATCACCGATCGCCTGCTCCGCGAATTCAACGTCGATGCCAACGTGGGCACCCCCCAGGTCTCCTACAAGGAGACGGTGAGCGAAGCGACCACGATCGAGTATCGTCACGTCCGGCAGACGGGTGGCACGGGCGAGTATGCGATCGTGAAGCTCGAGATCGCTCCCGGTGAGCGCGGCACGGGCTTCGTCTTCGAGAACGCCGTCAAGGGCGGCGTGATTCCGAAGGAGTTCATCCCCGCCGTCGAGCAGGGTTGCCGCGAGAGCTGCGAGAGTGGCGCAATCGCGGGCTTCCCCGTCGTCGATATCCATGTTCGGCTGATCGACGGGGGCGCTCACGACACGGACTCCTCCGAGCGCGCCTTCAAGATCGCGGGTTCCCTGGCGATGCGCGACGGACTCGGGCAGGCTTCGCCGATCCTCCTCGAGCCCGTGATGGACGTCGAGGTCGTAACTCCCGAGGCCTTCGTGGGAGGGATCCAGGGTGATGCAAGCGCGCGGGGCGGGCAGATCAAGGGCGTCGAGCTGCGCAGCGGCGCCCAGGTATTCCGGATCGAAGTACCGCTCTCGAAGATGTTCGGTTACGTGAGCGACCTGCGCTCGATGAGCCAGGGTCGCGCGAGCTACTCGATGCAATTTTCACACTACGCCGAAGTCTCGTCCGAGGTGGCGCGAAACTTCGGGATGCAGGTCTAGCAGAACGATCCGAAGATCAGATCACGCGACAGCGAGAACGAGGGCCCCAAGGCAAGGGCCCGGCAAGGGCAAGGGCGAAAGAGGCGCCAGCCGCGAGTCGGTAAGGTAAGGTAAAGAGGAGCAGCAGAAATGGCCAAAGAGAAGTTTGAACGAACGAAGCCTCACGTGAACGTAGGAACGATCG
>CBDUYG010000268.1:0-5229 GCA_965371385.1 uncultured Myxococcales bacterium
TCCTCTACGCCACCTGCACCCTCAACGCCGACTATCTCTCGCCGTTCAACCCAGAGGTCGAGTTTACTCCCGAGCTGCAGCGATTCGCCGACGAGTCGCTCGTCTTCGAGCGTCACACCACCGAGGCCGGACAGTCGGGCATCGCCTTCGCGTCGATCTTCAGCGGCGCCCAGGCCGATCATCACCAGATGTACCGGCATCCTCTGGTCATGTCTCCATCCATCCACCTCATCACCGAGGCCTACGCGGAGCAGGGCTACGACACTTTCGTCTGGAACTCACACCCGGAGATCCCGGCCGCCAACGGGTACTTCCAGGGAGTGCCCGGGAAGCAGCAACACTGGGGTCTCGTCAAGCCGAGTGGGAAGGTCTTTTCCGGCATTCTGAAGCGACTCAGGGAAGATCCGGACTACCGGGCCTTCGTGATCACGAGCTTCACTCTGACCCATTCGCCCTACCACACGCGCCAGCTGAAGGAGTTCCTCGAGAATCATCCCTCCGAGGCGCGCGATCTCACGATCGAAGAGATCCGATCGGAATCCAGGCTGCACAGCGCGAATCATCTTGGCCTCTCGTACAATCACCCGGCGACGGTCGAGCGGTTGGGGTTCTCTGCCGAGGACTTGGAGCGACTCTATCGCGCGGTAGCCGTCGTCTACTCGTCGACCGTCCATGGGCTCGACCGACACTTCGGAAACGTCATGGAGAGTATTCGCTCGGCCGGCCTGCTCGACGAGAGCCTGGTCGTGTTCACGGCGGATCACGGCGAGGTCGTCGATCGGCAGAATGCCCGATACCCCTGGAGTCACGCGATGCAGCTCGCGCCGGAGGTGCTGCGAGTTCCCCTGATGATTCGGGCTCCCCAGCTGGGTGTAGAGCCGGGCGTCTTCCCCGGTGTGACACGCTCGATCGATGTCTTTCCCACCATGGCCGGGCTCTCGGGGATCGATCTGGGCGCGCATCCCGAGATTCAAGGCGTCGATCTCTCCGGGGCGATCCGAGGCCTCGAGCCCGCGCCTCGTCTGCTCGGCCTCTCGCACACCAGCGTCCTCGTTCGCGCCGTTCATGAGAGCATGCAGAACCCCGAGGCGGAGATCTTCTGGGGTGAGCTGCAGGCGAATACGCCGGACCAGGACGTGGAACGCATCTGGGCCCGGATCCGGGACGAGGACATGGTCTACAAGCGCTACCGCCTCGGCGAAGGGGAGTGGCGGAACTCGGTCTACGACCTCGCCCGGGACCCCGAGGAGCGCGAGGATCTCTTCGATCCCGAGAACCCCGCCCATGCGGAGATGGCCCAGCAGCTCCTCGCATACTGGGAGCTGCTGGTCGGGAGCTACGGAGCGGAGGGCGGCGCGAAGAATCTGCTGCCGGAGGAAGAGCGGAAGGCCCTGCGCGCGCTCGGCTACATCGATTAGCGTCATACCCACTCGCCTGCCGATGGTGGGGGCGTCTATAATCCCGGCCATGACGAACATCGACCTGCGAAGCGACACCCTCACCCGACCGGATGGCGCCATGCGTGAAGCGATGGCATCCGCCGAGGTCGGCGACGATGTCTACGGCGAAGACCCGAGCGTGAATCGCCTGCAGGAGCAGGCGGCCGAGCTGATGGGCAAGCAGGCGGCGCTCTTCGTTCCGTCGGGCACGATGGCGAATCAGATCGCGATTCGGTCGCACACGCGCCCCGGCGATGCCCTCATCGCGGGGCAGGACGCTCACATCTTTCTCTACGAGTCCGGCGCCACGGCAGCGCTCTCGGGTGTCCAGATGGTGCTCGTGGGCGAGGGCGGTCTCTTCGGGCCCGAGGATCTGCACGAGGCGATCTATCCGGCGGACGATCACTTTCCTCGCACCCGGCTCGTCTGCCTCGAGAACACCCACAATCGGAGCGGGGGTCGGATCTTTCCTCTCGAGCGGCAGCATGAGATCGCGGACGTGGCGCGTGACGCGGGACTCGCGCTTCATCTCGATGGTGCCCGCATCTTCAATGCCGCGATCGCGACCGGCGCCACCGCGGCTGAGCTCGCGGCGCCCTTCGACTCGGTGGCTTTCTGTCTCTCGAAGGGATTGGGAGCACCCGTCGGCTCCCTGGTGTGTGGATCTCAGGAGTTCATCGTCGACGCTCACCGGGCGAGGAAGACCTTCGGGGGCGGGATGCGCCAGGCTGGGATCCTGGCCGCGGCGGGCCTCCATGCCCTCGAGCACAACGTGGCACGCCTGGCGCAGGATCACGCCCATGCCCGGCGGCTGGCCGAAGGCATCAGGGAGGTTCCAGGGATCGAGTTGGTGGCAGAGCCCGAGACGAACATGGTGCTCTTTCGCGTCGGATCGGCTGCGGAGTTCGTGACGCAACTCGCGCAAGGGGGAGTTCGTGCCGGTGCGGTGGATCGTGGCACGATCCGGGCCGTGACGCATCTCGATCTGGACTCGAAGGATATCGAGGCGGCAATCGAGATCATCCGGGACGCCGCCGACCCGCATCCGTGACCCGAATCATCGGGCCTCGAATGCGGGCCATCTTGTCGGCAATCGCGCTCGTCATCGGCCTCAGTAGATGATGCCCTTCGAGGCGGCCTGGTTGCGGAGGGTCTCGAGCACGTTGTCGTCGAACGAGTCGGCCTCGCCTTCGGCGAGGCGTTCCCGCCTCGCGCTCGCGAGGTACTCGTCTCGATCCATCGACAGCGCCGTGATTCGAGACTGGATCCGGTTGCGCTCCTTGGACTTCTGATCGAGGAAGCGCTGCTGCTCGGGCTCCGACATCGCCCGCATCTCCGCCGGCAGCTCATCCTTCGCGATTGCGTCCAGATCGACCTTGCCTTCGCCCACGGCCGTCACGAGATCCTCGCGCCCGCTGTTGGTCGCTCCTCCCTTCTTGGCGAAATAGCCGAGGCGAGAGGCCGTCGCGGAGGGCGTTGCTGCCCGGCTGCGCTCGACCTTCGCCCTCAGCTCTTCCCGCTGGGCCCTGCCTCCATAAGCGATCACGGTTCTGGACAACTCTACGTTGAGCTTCCCCAACTCGTCGTCCATTGGGGTATGAATCGCGACCATCGCACCATCCTGGGAGATGCTCGCGAAACGTCCATGGGAGAGCGCCGCGATTCCGGCCCAGATCCGCGCGGTCTCGATTGCGTTGCCGCACTGCACGGTGTTGATCACGATGCCCCGGGCCCGAGCCTCTGCGACCGACTCGGGATAGGGGACGTCGTCCTGATAGTCCATGTGCGGGGGTGCATCCCCGACCAGGAAGATCACCTTGTAGACGCTCTGGTCCGGGCTCCAGCTCATTCGGGTCACGGCCTCGTCGAGGGCTTGATTCACCGACTCGGGGCCATCCCCGCCACCGCCGGCCGCGAAGCCCTGGAGATTCCCGTAGAGGGCGTCGATGTCGTCGCTCAGGTCGAATCGTTTCGTGACGTAGGCGTCACCCCGGTCCCGGTAGCCGATCAGCCCGAGGCGGATGTCGGGGGTGACGTTGGCATTCGCCATCTGATCGACGATCGACCAGATCTTCTGCTTCGCCCCATTGATCAGACCGGACATCGAACCGGTGGTATCGAGGACGAACACGACCTCGATCCGCGGTACCTCGCCCGGCATCAACGTGTGGCTGACGGGTACGGGGGGCTTCAGCAGTGGTGGTACCTCGACATTGCTCTTCGCCTGGGCGAGGAGTGCTGTGGCGAGCACCAGCGCGAAGAGGATGAGTGCCCTTGCCGGGGTGCTCCGGGTGAGGCGGATCGATCGATTGATGATGGATTCTGACATGGTCGTTCTCCTTTTGCGGATCCTCGCGAACGAGGGTGTTGAGCCGGATCTCGGCAGAATTCAAGATCTCGGAAGAGAGGTCGGACTCTCGCCGAGCACTTCGCGGGCGCGCTTGATGGCGCGATCGAAGGGGTCGGGAGCGACGGGTGATTGGCTTCGGCTTCGGCCGCCTGCGGCGCGGCCACCGATCAGGAAGTAGCCGCTCTGCACCAGGAAGAAGCCCCAGAACGCCAGGGCTTCGGGATGCCGCGAGCCCTGGGCGAGATGGAACGCCAGGCCCAGCCCAGCGCCGATGAGAAGGACTTCGCTCACGAAACGCCGCGCGAAGCCGTCTCCGACGAGGGTTGGATTCCGATGCAGCAGACCCGATCGGAACACACCGATCAAAGCGCCCGTGATCAGGGCGAGGTCTGTTCCGGAGAAGCCCGCGGCGAGCATCGCCATGCCGGTCGTGAATGTGGCGAAAGCCGCCCCCAACCCCGGAATCGGGCGCCGCGCGATGCCGAGCAGATAGATCCCGGCGCTCGCCAGCAGATAGAAGGCAAATGCCAGACGGCGGCCCATGACGAGCTCGGCGATGCCGGCATAGAGGGGATAGCCGCCCGCGACACCCAGGGCGAAGAGCAGACTCGTACCGAATCGATTCCACCAGCTCATTGCGCGGCCTCCGCGCCGGCCGCGCGCTGACGGCGGCGGAGGAGCTCGAGCTCGACCTCTTCGTCGCGTACGAGGTGGGGGCTCTCGCTCTCGGCCAGGGAAGAGGTGCAACCCGCCTCCGTCGCGCGCTCCCGTGCGAGGTGGCTCGCGATCTTCTGCCTGAGCTCGGCCAGCTCGCTCTCCTGCATCGCGACACGCTCGCCGAGTCTCTTCAGCTCGTCGGCGGCCTGCTGGGCCTGGTCTTCGAGGCCGTCCCTTCGCCTCCGTGTTGCCAGCAGCCGACGAATCGAGAAGCGAGCCAGCTCTTCCTCCCCTTCCTCGATGGCCATGCGAACCTCGTTATCGAGCTCGCGTGTGCGGCCGGCGAGGGCCTCGCGCTGAACGCCCAGCTTCTCGAGCCAATGCACGAGCTCATAACGTCGTGCTTGATTTCGTGACAGCTCGGCCTCGGCCTCCCGGAGGCACTGCCGGAGCACCAGGCCCTCGTCCTCGAGTGAATCCAGGACGCCGTGAGCGTCCGCCCTGGCCAGGGTGATGAATCGATCGATGAATCCCATTTGCGAGCTCCTTTGTCCGTCGATGGTTCGCCGGGCTCATGCCCGGCGCGTGGTGTTCGTGGTCGCTCTGATGTCGCCGCGAACTTCGAGCTAGAGTTTCGGCACGAAGGCGTGAGATCGCTCCAAAAGGGCGGTAAAGAGAGAAGCCCGGGATTTACGATTCCTTTACAGAACCAAGGCGATCGCTTCCCGATACTGGATTCATGGCGACCGACGACAAGCTCGAGATCCTGGTGGTCGAAGACGA
>CBDUYG010000269.1:0-5218 GCA_965371385.1 uncultured Myxococcales bacterium
CCTGCCCGCACTTCGCGGGGGTGGTGTCTCTGGGGGGGGTGGGTGCTCGTGCGGGCGCTCGGGAGAGGGAGAGGGAGAGGGAGATTCTCGATGACGAGAGCGTCGGCCGCGAGGAGATTCACTGGGCCGTGTGGGCGCTCCTGGCGCCGATCGCTCGCGTACGCGAGCTGATCGCGCAAGAGACTCGTGTCCACCTCGCGATCATCCACACCGCGAACGACTGCGTCATCGCGGGAGACGCTGCCTCGTGTCGGCGGGTCGCCCAGGCGGTAGACGAGGAGTTCGGGCCGGGGCGCGGCCACGAGCTCGATTACAACATGGCCGCGCACGTTCCCGAGGTCGATGCGTTCCGGGATGCGTGGCTCGGCATTCATCGACGCGAGGTCTTCCCGGTTGCCGGAGTACGCTTCTATTCCGGCGGTAGTGATGCGGCCTACCAGCCCGACACCGAGGCGTGCACCCAGACGATCATGAACCAGGCCCACCAGACCCTGGACTTCTCCAAGGTCATCGAACGCGCGTGGGCGGACGGAGTCCGTGTCTTCATCGAGCACGGCCCGATGGCCGCCTGCTCGGGCTGGATTCGCGAAGTGTTGGGCGAGCGGGCACGCGAGGCTGTCGTGGTCCCGCTCGATCGCAAGGGCCGGGGAATCGAGACGATCTTCGAAGCGATCGCCGCGCTCGTCGCCGCGGGAGTTCCGGTCGATCCCTCTCCGCTCTTGAATCGGCTGAGCCCGGCTTCGAAGCGGCCGGCAGATGATGAATCGATCCCGCAGCGGAAGAGAGCGCAGCTGCGCCTGCCCGCCCATCTCGAACCCGTTCGCCTCCCCTCGCTTCGGAGACCCCTGCGGCCTTCCGATGGCGTTCACCCGGGCTCTACGCCCGCCAAAGCGGTTCCCAGAGGATCGACCCGTGTTCCGGATGTCGAAGGAGTCTCGACCATGCAGCCTGCGCCAACCCTACCTTCGGTGATGGACGAAGACCGGATCGCCCCCGGGCCCAGCGAGTCTTCCTTCACCCCTGCAATGGATCGCGCGGCAGTCACGAGCCCGTCGGACCCGGTCGTTTCGGCGCCGGCCGGATCACCGTCCACCCCCGCTCCCATCACGCCTGCAATCGAGGGCGCTGCTTCGACGAGCTCGTCATTCCCGGTCGTTTCGCCGCCGGCCCCCCCGCCGCCCGCCGCCTCTCCGCCGGTCGTGCCCGATCCTGCGGCCCGCGCCTGGCAGCAGCAGGTCCAGCAGGTGAGCCACGTCCATCAGGAGTACGTCGACCAGCAAGCACGGGTCCATCAACGATTCCTCGCGTTGCGCCAGGGCATGCATCAAAGCGCAGAGGCACTCGGACTCACGGGACCGACTCCGGCTCCCTCCGCACAACCGATCGCCGGACATGCGAGTCTGACCTCTGCTCCTCCGGTCGTCGAGCGGGCCGCCGTAACGCACGCAACAGGTGTCACGGCCCCTGCGATCGCCGAGCGGCCGGTCGCCCCCGTCGTAGCCCTTGAATCCCCCCCGAACTCAGAGCCCGGTCTCGTCCTCGAATCCGATCCGACCGCTCCATCCGATCCGGCAGCGACCGGGATCCGCCAACACCCCATCGGCCCCAGCCTCGACCGCGCCCAGCTCGAGATCCACGCCTCGGGGCGGATCTCCGAGATCTACGGTCCGCTCTTCGAGCAGCAGGACGGCTATGAGCGCCAGATTCGGATGCCCGAGCCCCCGCTGCTGCTCGCCGACCGCGTCACCGGCATCGACGCCAAGCCCGGCGTTCATGGAACCGGAACGATGTGGACCGAGACCGACGTCCGCGATGATTCCTGGTATCTCAACAGGGGCCGGATGCCGGCTGGAATCATGATCGAGTCGGGCCAGGCCGATCTGATGTTGATTTCGTACATGGGGGCAGACTTTCTCAACCAGGGGGAGCGGGTTTATCGCCTGCTCGGTTGTGAGCTCACCTACGAGGGCGATCTGCCGAAGCCCGGCGAGACGCTCTGCTACGAGATCCACGTCGATGGCCACGCCCGGCAGGACGACGTGCGGCTCTTCTTCTTCCACTACGAATGCCTCGTCGAGGGTCAGCCACGCATCCGCGTCAAGGGCGGGCAGGCGGGCTTCTTCAGTGACGAGGAGCTCGCGAACTCCGAGGGCATCCTCTGGTCTGCGGATGAGTTCGAGCCCGTCTCCGATCCGCGACTCGACCCGCCGGCGCTACGCTGCGCGCGTTCGAGCTTCGACCGCGATCAGGTTCGCGCGTTTGCGGAAGGCCGCCCATGGGAGTGCTTCGGCGAAGGATTCGAGCACAGCAGGACCCACAGCGAGAGCCCCGTGATCCAGTCCGGCAACATGCTCTTCCTCGACGAGGTGAGTGATTTCGATCCGAGCGGCGGACCCTGGGGTCGCGGCTATCTGCGCGCCGAGTCCGACGTGCACCCCGACGACTGGTTCTTCGACGGCCACTTCAAGAACGATCCCTGCATGCCGGGAACACTGATGTTCGAAGGCTGCCTCCAGGCGATGTCGTTCTACCTCGCGGCGCTCGGCTATACACTCGAGCGGGATGCCTGGCGCTTCCAGCCGGTGACCGGAGAGCCCATCGATCTGCGCTGCCGAGGCCAGGTGACGCCGAAGTCGAAGCACATCGTCTACGAGCTCTTCATCGAAGAAGTGATCGATGGCCCCGAGCCGACCCTCTACGCGGACATGCTCTGCACCGTGGACGGCAAGAAGGCTTTCCATGCGCGCCGCGCCGGCCTGAAGCTCGTCCCCGACTGGCCGCTCTCGAGTCGGCCGCAGCTGCTCGCAGACCTCGCCGAGCCCAACCCCGTGGCCGGCGTCGCGACGCCGGTAAGTGTCGCGACCCCAGTAAGTGTTGTGACGCCGGATGGGGGGCGCTTTACCTTCGGCCCGGAGTCCATTCTCGCCTGTGCCTGGGGCAAGCCCTCCGACGCTTTCGGGCCCATGTATGCGCGCTTCGACGCACCCGGGCGCGTGCCGAGACTTCCCGGCCCTCCCTACCTCTTCATGTCACGCGTCACGAAGACGAGCGGCGAGATCGGAGGCATGGAGGTCGGCTCGACGGTCGAGGTCGAGTACGACATTCCGGCCGATGCCTGGTACTTCGCCGAGAATGGCGCGCGAACCATGCCCTACGCCGTAATCCTCGAGGCTGCGCTGCAGCCCTGCGGCTGGCTCGCGAGCTATATCGGCTCGGCGCTCACGGTCGAGGACGAGGTCTGCTTCCGCAACCTGGACGGCACTGCGACCCTCGAGGCCGAGCTCTTCGAGGATGCGGGAGCACTGCGTACCGAGGTCACGCTGACGAACATCTCCAAGTCCGCCGGCATGATCATCGTGAGCTTCGAGGTCGAGTGCTTCCTTTCCGCCGGCCCCGGGCGTCGATCGGGCGGTGAATCGGGTGTGCGGGACGAGCGGCGCGTATACGTCATGAACACCGTGTTCGGATTCTTCCCGCCCGAGGCGTTGTCCCTCGAGAATCAAATCGGCCAGCCGACGAGCGACGAGCAGCGTGCGCTTCTCAGCGAGGCGAGCGACTTCGACGTCGATCTGCGCGACGAACCGGCGAAGTACTTCGGCGGCGGGCTGCGGCTCGGCGGCGGAAAGCTCCGCACCCTGGATCGCGTGACGGGCTTCTGGCCCGAGGGGGGAGCCGAGGGCCTCGGCCGCGTTCGAGCACAGCGAAGCATCGACGCGGACGACTGGTACTTCAAGGCCCACTTCTTCCAGGATCCCGTGCAGCCGGGATCGCTCGGGATCGAGGCCATGATCCAGGCGCTGCAGTTTTTCATGCTGGAGAGCGGTATGGGAGCAGGATTCGACGCGCCGCGTTTCGAGCCGATCGCCACGGGCCGGGCGATGACCTGGAAATACCGCGGACAGGTGGTCCCCCTCAACGAAACGGTCCAGGTCACGCTGGACGTGAGCGAGGTCGGGCGGGACGAGAGCGGTTCCTATGCGATCGCGAGTGCTTCGCTCTGGTGTGACGGCATTCGGATCTACTCCGCCGATGGCATGGGGATGCGAATCGTCGAGGGTGCTTCGCAGCCCGGCGATTGCGCGGCGTCCGCCTCGGGTTCGCGGCTCGTGTCGATTCCCGAGTCGACTCGGAAGCACGCCTCCTCGGCGGATTCCCAAGAACGGTCGCCGGACGCGGCATCCGCTTCGGAGGAGATACTCGATCCCGCGGTCGATCTCTGGCTCGCCGATCACTGCCCGACCTGGAATCGCCCCGCACTCCCGATGATGTGCATCGCTGATCGCCTGGCGAGCGCGGTCCCCGGTCGGGTCGCCGCACTGCGGGACGTGCAGGTGAAGGGCTGGGTGGACTTCGAGGGTCCGCGCCGCCTGTGGACCTCGGTCGAGCCCGCGCCTCACTCCAGCGATGCGTTCCTCGTACGGCTCTGGGCTTCGGCGAGTCATGCCACGGATCGATCCGATGCGGTCGAGGTCGCATCTGGGCGGGTGGAGACGGGCCCTCGTGCCGAGGCGCCGGCAACGCTCGAGGCGGAGAAGGGCACGATGATTCCCGATCCTTACGCGGCCGGCAGCCTCTTTCACGGCCCCGCGTTCCAGCTGATGAAGCGCGGAGAGATCAGCCACCGGGGCGCCTCCACCGTGCTCGACGCCGGGGCGGGGAGTGTGCCGATCGGCACGCTGCATCCCGCGCTCCTCGATGCGGCGCTGCACGGGATACCACACGACCAGCTGGAGCAATGGGCGCCGGAGATCGCTGCGAACAAGGTTGGCTACCCGGCTCGGATTTCCGAGCTCACGCTCCACGGCAGAGTTCCCAGTGAAGGCGAAGTCCGCTGTGAGATCCGCTTCGACGGCTATCTCGTGAAGCCGGACCTGCCTCGATTCCGGATTCAGCTCATCGGCGTCGATGGCGTCTTCGCGCAGCTCGTGCTCGTCGAAGCTTGTTTTCCGAAGGGTGCGTTGGGGGGCGCACCGCCACAGGGGCGCCGCGCATTCCTGCGCGACCGCGAGTTCGTCGAAGGGGTTTCGCTCTCCCGGCACTGCGGAGGAGAGACGCG
This sequence comes from uncultured Myxococcales bacterium, assembly GCA_965371385.1. Classification (GTDB taxonomy): domain Bacteria; phylum Myxococcota_A; class UBA9160; order UBA9160; family UBA4427; genus CBDUYG01. The sequence goes on from CBDUYG010000269.1 coordinate 5,057, forward strand.
GCTGTGCGAGGCCGAGGTCGAGGCGAGCGACTGGATGCCCGGCACGATCGAGGGCATCTATGGCAGTCGAGACGTCGAGACGATCGCGATCAAGGAGCACTTGGCCGTCCGCGAGCGAATGCACCCGGGAATCCTGCCCGAGGCGCTGCCCCTGTGCAGGAC
>CBDUYG010000270.1:0-5205 GCA_965371385.1 uncultured Myxococcales bacterium
TTGAAGGGAGTTCCGTAGTTCAGCAGCCGCGAGCTCAAGGAGAGGAGAGCCGAGCCGGTCCACTCAGTCATCTGCGTAAACGCTTCGGCGCCGAGGGCGCGCTTCGATTCCTTCATCTCCCGGGTCTGCCGGCTGATTCGTGCAAGACATTCGAGGGGGTCACGCTCGTCCAGGGGCAGCTCGATCACCCAGGCCGAGACGCGATTGCCCACGGCTCCTTCGTCGCCCGACGAGCGTGTGCTGACGGGAGTCAATACCCGGAACTCCAGATCTGCCGGATCGAGTCCACGGTTTGCCGACAGGAAGCGCGCGATCGCACCCGTCGCCGTCGCGAGGACCACATCGTTGACCGTGCCACCGGTCTTTCGCCGCACGGCGCGAATGCGATCCATCGACATCCGGTGCCAGTCGATACGGCGGTAGGGTCCCACAGGCTGATTGAAGGGCACGAGCGTGACGCCACCGAAGTCTCCGATGACCCGGCCCGCCGCGCGGACTCGCTCGGCGAACTCATGACGGGCGTCCTCGCGATCGAGCGCCAGTCGCGCCAGGGCAGAGCCCGCGATCAAGGGCGCAGTTGCGACCCGGCTGATCTCGTCGAGTCCCATCTGGAATCGGCCCGGTGCCGGGCGCGGTCGCCACACGCCCGGCGCTTCGACCTTCGCCTGAGGTGCCGGGGTGAGGAGCGTGGCGATGAGCTCGGAGCCCGAGATGCCATCGACCATGCAGTGGTGGACCTTGGTCAAGACGGCGATGCGATCGTCTTCGAGCCCCTCGATCACCCAGATCTCCCAGAGCGGCTTTCCCCGGTCGAGGCGCTGAGAGAAGATGCGCCCGATCATGCGCTTGAGCTGGCGCTCGCTGCCCGGCCGTGGCAGACGCGAGTGGCGCACGTGATAGAGGATGTTGAAGTCGGGGTCGTCGACCCAGACCGGATGACCTGCCAGGGGGGTGGCGGCCAGCTTCTTGCGATACTGCGGAATCAGGTGAAGCCGCGAGAGCACGTACTCCTGGATGCGCTCGATTTCGAGCGATCCATCCGGGCTCCGCAGCGGCCCGGCCTCGTGAATCTGGGTCGACGCGATATGCATCGCCGACTGCTCTCCCTCGTAGACGAGGAAGGAGTTGTCCATCTGGCTCAATCGGTCGTAGTAGCTCTCGCTCATTGCGTTCTCTCAGAGCTTTCGCAGTGTCTCGAACTCCTGCTCCACCGCCAGCACGAAATCGTGCAGATCGGGTACCGCGTCCCAATCGGCGTTGAATCCCCAGTGGAGCACGTTGTCATAGCTGAAGAGTGCGATCCCGACCGCTTGATTCTCGAAGAGAGGCACCAGCGGGTAGGAGGCGAGCATGCGCGCCCCGGCGAGAAAGATTGGCTTCGGGGGGCCGGGCACGTTGGTGACCACCATGTTGAAGGCGCGCCGCGAAGCCGCCATCCGGCTCGCCCCCGTGATCAGCGCCGGCGAAGTCCAATCGCTCAATTCTTCCAGCGCCTCCGCCCCCGTCACCTGGCTGGACTTCTTGAGCCGGCGAGTCTCCTCCACCACCGCCTCGACACGTCGGCGCGCATCCTTCTCGCCGACGGGCATCTGTGCCACCAGGAGCGAGACCCGATTGCCCAGCTTGCCGCGCTGATCGTCCGTGCGCGTGCTCACCGGCATCATGACGCGAAAGTCGATCCCTTCGAGGACACTCCCGTCGGCAGACATCTGCTTTCGCACCGCACCCGCGACGCACGCGAGAGCGACGTCGTTGAACGTGCCGCCGAGCTTCGCCTTCACTTCGCGCATGGTGGCCATGTCGAAGCGGGTCCAGTCGAAGCGGCGGTGGGATCCGATCGGAACGTTGAAGGGAGTCTCGGAAGCCGAGCTGAGATTGTTGGAGAGGGTTCCCGAAAGGCCCGAGACGACATCCATCGCTCGTTGGCTGGACTCCACCGGGTGCTGTATCCAGCGAGTCCCCTGTCGCATCATCTTGAATGGGATCCCAGCTCGTCGCGTCAGCTCGCTGCCCAGCAGTCCGAGCGAGCCCGGCGCCGGACGCGGAATCCAGCGGTGATCGGTGGGCTCGACCCGATACTCGGGATCGACCCCCATGAAGGCGCCGAGCAGGTCGACCCCCGAGATGCCGTCGATCAGGCAGTGGTGCACCTTGGAGATGACGGCGAAGCGGTCGTGCTCGAGTCCTTCGACGAACCAGAGCTCCCACATGGGCTTCGTGCGGTCGAGCTTCTCCGACATGATGCGTCCAACCAGACGCTTGAGTCGGCGGTCGTCCCCGGGCAGGGGCAGGCTGGTGTGTCGGATGTGGTAGAGCAGATTGAACTGGTCATCGTCGACCCAGACCGGATTCCCGGTCAGAGGAACCCGTGCGAGCTTCTGCCGAAAGCGCTGAGCCCGCCGCATGCCCGCCTCGGCGAACTCGAGGATTCGATCGAAGTCGAGACCACCGTCCTGCCGGAGTAGCGGACCGGACTCGAACACTCCGACCGCACCCACGTGCATGTGCACCGCCGGCGTCTCGAGATCCAGGAACGACGTGTCGAGGGCGGTGAGCCGATCGGCATGGGCATAGGCCATGATGAGCCTCCCCTATTCAGCTCGAACGTAGTTCGAAAGCGGGCGTCGCGCCGGTCTTCTTTCCTTCCCGCGCGACCACGCGCGCCCGGCTGAGAGCGGATGGCGTTGAGAGTGAACGCACGAAGGAGACGAACCGGCGCCTGTCGTAGAGGTCAGTGCGTCCCGGCATGTCGTGAATTGAGGCGGCTCGTCTCGATACCCGAACGCGAGCCGAACTCATCGGGTGACCAACGGGCCGCTGTCTTCTCAACGCCGTCCGCTGCTGCGAGGCGCCATGAGTGCCAGGGCACAGAGTGAAAGACCTTAGGTGAAAGTTTCGATTGAACTTGCGCATCCAGACGGAATAGACTCTTTCGCCTGTGGGGACATTGCCCTGCTCCTACTTCCAGGTTCTTTGCTTGACTGTACCGATTCCCGCATCCCCGAGCGTGCCCGCACGCAACTACGAGAGCCTCGACGGCGGCCAGGGGCGCTCGATCTACTATCGAGCCGAACGCTATCGGCCGCGCGGGCTGCTCGATCGCATCCAGCCCACCCTCGAGGTGGGATCGCGTACGGTTCGGCTGTACGACCTGAGTGCGACCGGACTCTCCTACTGGGTGGATGTTCGAGATGCTGTCCCCGATGTGGGCGCGCGATATCCCGTTCGCCTATCGCTGAATCACGTCGTCGCGTTCACCAGCGAAGGCGAAATCGTTCGCCAGGAGCAGGCCGGCGTCCGCACGAAGGTCGCCCTGCGATTCCTCGACGACCACATGATGCCCGCCAAGCTGAAGGCTCTCCATGACCAACTCGACTTCGAGCGCTCAGTGGCTCGGGGAGTCGATGTCTACGGCGCTGTTCCCACCGACTACCGCGCTGCGATCGACCGGGCGCGACTCTTCGTCGAGCATTGGCGAACGCTCTTGGACGATCGCGAGCGGTCGCTGCGAGAATCCGAGAGTCCCGACCTGGCGCGTCAGCTCGATGAGATCGAGGCCAGCGTCGAAACTCGCATGCGTGCCGAGTGGCGGGTCATTCACGACGCGGCCAACGCAGCCTCCCGCAACATCGTCGAAGGCGACGCCCTGAAGGCGTCGAAGCTCTACACCGAGACGATGCTCACCTCGGCGCTCTGCGATGTGCCGCTCATCTGGCACACCTACCTGAAGCCGCTCGGCTATCCCGGCGACTACCAGGCCATGAACCGGATGTACGACTGTCAGCGCCGCGGGGATTCGATCTTCACCCGGGTGATGGATCAGCTGGGTCACGAGGAACGTCTGGCCGCCACGGTCGTGGTGCGCAAACACTTCCTGGTGCGTCAGCTCGGGATCTGTGTGACGGAGGCCGAGAAGCGCCATGACGAACCGGTGCGCATCGTCAGCATCGGGTCGGGGCCGGCGCGCGAGGCGGTCGACTACCTGAAGGCCACTGCGCCCGGGCCCGCCATCGAGTTCGTCATGGTCGATCAGGACGAGCAGGCCATGGCGTTTGCCGGGGAGCAGCTTCGGGAGGCGGCGCGACCCCACGGCGAGCGCGTTCGAATCTCGTGTCGTCATCTCTCGTTCGGACAGCTCTTCACGCTACCCGAGCTGGTCAGCGAAGTGAGCGGGGCAGACATGATCTACACCGCCGGGCTCTTCGACTACTTGAGCGAAGGAGTCGGCCGCGCGCTGATGAACGAGTGCTTCGGATTATTGCGCGAGGGCGGACGTCTGGTGGTAGGCAACGCCGCCGCCGGCCCCGGCGTGCGCTGGATGCCCGAGTTCGTTCTCGACTGGACGATGGTTTATCGCACTGGGGACGAGCTGAGCGCCCTGGCGAGAGATTTTGCAGATCGAGCTCAGATCGAGATCGACAGCGACGACAGCGCAGCGTGGCTCTTTCTCGTCGCTCGAGCTGGAACCACGCAGAACTGAATGAGGCGTTTCAATGAGTGAAGTCGATCAAGCAACAGGTGCATCCCCCAAGGCAATCCAGGCGCACTACGACACGGGCAATGCCTTCTATCGATTGTGGCTCGACTCGACACTGACGTATTCGTGTGCTCTCTTTGGAGACTCCGACACACTCGACGAGGCGCAGATCCGCAAGCTCGACTACCACGTCGATCAAGCGAAGGCCTCCGGCGCCGCCCGGGTACTCGATATCGGATGCGGCTGGGGCTCGATGCTCGAACGCCTCACGACCGTTCACGGCGTTGGAGAAGCGGTGGGTCTCACGCTGAGCGAGGCACAGCTCAAGTACGTCGAGGCTCAGCAACTCTCGGGTGTCGACGTCAAGCTGGAGAGCTGGACCGACCATGTAGCCGAGCAACCCTACGACGCCATCATCTCCCTTGGGGCCATCGAGCACTTCGTCCGCCCGGAGACTTCGAACGAAGAACGCATCGGCATCTATCGCCACTTCTTCGAGCGCTGTCGTGAGATGTTGCGTCCGGGGGGCTTCATGTCGCTGCAGACCATGGCTTACGGCGGCATCGGCCGCTTCCAGGCCAGTGCGCTTGCTTCGATCTTCCCGGAATCGGACCTGCCGCGACTGGCCGAGCTGGTCGAGGCCATGGAGCGAAAGTTCGAGATCGTGCGCCTGCGCAATGATCCCCAGCACTATGCCGATACAGGCCGCATCTGGCTTGCTTCGATCC
>CBDUYG010000271.1:0-5176 GCA_965371385.1 uncultured Myxococcales bacterium
AGTTCCAGGATTGATCGCTGGGGCCGTTCCGGCGACAGCGTCACCCCATCAGCGACCGCGCCCATCGAAGGCAGAGACTCGATATGACCAGGAACCATTCGAAAGGATGGGCGAAGCGTCTGACGCGCGCATCGTCAGCCACGTCTCTTCGCTGGGCCGGCGCGGGCTGCCTCATTGCGCTCGGCCTCTGGGCCTGGGGCTTCGGTCTGCCGCCCGCGGGCGCGTCTCCGGAGAAGACCTCCCGAGCCGTCCCGGCCCCCGTGCATTCGCAGACGTCGTTCGCCGAGGATCTCTCGCCTGCCCTGCGCGCCGCGCTGGAGCGCGAGGGCGACGTGGGGCGCGGCAGGGATGCGTATTCCTCGTGTGAGGTCTGCCATCTGAGCAACGGTGCCGGCCGCGACGATGGGACCTTTCCGCAGCTTGCCGGCCAGCACTCGACCGTCATCGTCAAGCAGCTGGTCGACATTCGCGAAGGGCGACGTGTGAACCCCCTGATGCTTCCCTTTGCCAGGCGCCTGAGCGGCTCCCAGGAGGTGGCGGATGTTGCGCTCTACGTGAGTCGTCTGCCCCGGCCCGAGAACAACGGCAAGGGGACGGGCTCGGATCTGGCGCTCGGGTCCACGCTCTACTGGCGTGATTGTGCGTCCTGCCACGGAGTCGATGGCGAGGGTGACGCGGGCCGATTCGTTCCGTCGTTGGCCGGCCAGCACTACGGCTACCTGCTGCGCCAGATCCGGGACATCGGCGCGGGCCGAAGAGGCAATGCGCACCCGGAGATGGTGGCGCTGGCCGGGGACTATTCCGACGCCGAGCTCATGGCACTGGTCGACTATGCCTCTCGTATTCGAGGCCAGTAGCTGCGACACTGAAAAGGTGATCGAAGGGTGAAGGCCGGAAGGGTGATGAGGGTGATGGGAGTATGGGACGTGGAGAGGAGACGGAGGGGCGCTGCCACCACGGAGTGCGTGCGCTCGGGCGTCCTGGCTGCGCTGGGCCTCTTCGTACTGGCCTGTAGTCCGGATTCCGAGGGCCACCCCGCACTCACGACCGCCGGCGAGGATCCGATTCCGATCATCGAGGTGGAGACCGCGCGCATTCGCCGAGGCTCCATCGTCCAGCGCATCTCCGCACCCGGGAGCATCCTCGCTCGGCGCGAGGCGCGCATCGGTGCGCAGGTCCGCGGGGTCCTGACTCGGGTCCATGTCGACGAAGGGAGTCGAGTGGAGAAGGGCGATCCTCTCTTCCAGATCGACCCCGAGCCCTACCGTCTCGCGCTGGCTCGGGCCGAGGCGGCGCGGGATCGCATGCGCGCGGAGCGCCGGCAGGTCGAGAACGACCTCTCGCGAGGCCGGGCGCTTCGCAAGAAGAACATCATGGCCGAAACCGAGACCGATCGCATCGCGACGGGCCTCGAAGTTGCGGAAGCCGCAGAACGCGAGACCGAAGAAGCCGTCGCCATGGCCCAGCGCGACCTCGACAATACCTCCGTGCGGGCCCCCTTCGCGGGGTCGATTACCCGTCGACTCGCCGACGAGGGCACCACGGCGCTGGTCCAGCCCCAGACGATCGTACTCGTGCTTCAGGAGACGCACGAGCTCGAAGCCATCGCGACGATCGCGGAGATCCACTTCGCGGCCATTCGACCCGGCGACATCGCGCTCCTGTACGTCGACGGCCTTCCCCTGCCGATTTCGACCGAGGTCGAGGCGGTGGGAGATTCGGTGGATCCAGCCACGCGCACCTTCCGGGTCCGCATGCGGGTCCCCAACCCGGAGCATCGTCTCAAAGCCGGGCTCTTCACTCGGGTTGATATCCTGCCCAGAGCCAAGAGCCAGGTTCTGCTTGCGCCTCGCTCGGCGCTGCGCAGCCAGGACGGCCGCACTCACGTGCTCGCCGTGCGCGATGGCCGTGCGGTGCAGAGTCCGATCGAAATCGGCCTCATCTCCGAAGATGCGGTGGAGGTGCTCGCGGGCCTGCACGTGGATGATGAGGTCGTCGTAGGGGAGGCTGCACGAAGCCTGGGACCGGGTATGCGGGTGCGAACGAAGGGGAGCGCCCGACGCCCGACGCTGATCGAGGCCACGAGTGAGGTCAGCGCCGCCGGATCGAGTGGGGGATCCGGTTCATGAGGATCTCGGACACCTCGATACGGCGCCCGGTCTTCGCCGTGATGCTGATCGGTGGCCTCGTCGCGCTCGGGCTGGTGTCGATTCCTCGCCTGGGGATCGATCTCTTCCCCCAGGTCGAGTTCCCTCTCGTCACCGTGCAGGCGGTGCTGCCCGGTGCATCACCAGAGACGATGGAGCGTGAGGTTGCGCAGGTCATCGAGGAGTCGATCAATAGCATCGAGGGCATTCGCAGCCTGCGCAGCAAGTCGAGCGATGGTCTCACGCTGATCTTCGTCGAGTTCGAGCTGCGCTACGACATCCAGGAGAAAGCGCAGCAGGTACGCGAGAAGGTGGCTGCAGTCCGTGCCGAGCTGCCTCGCGATATCGAGCCGCCGGTCGTCGACCGATTGGACCCCGCCGCTTCCCCCATCATGACCCTTCTGCTCTCGGGCCCCCTCGAGATTCGTGCGCTCAGCGCGTTGGCGGACGAGCGCTTGAGGCCGCGACTCGAGCGGATCGCCGGTGTGGGGAGCGTGAGCCTGATGGGAGATCGCACGCGGGAGATTCGCATCTGGATCGACCCGCTGCGCCTGTCGGGCTATGGCCTTGCGGTGGGCGACGTGTTGGCTGCGATCGAGCGTGAGCACGTCGAGCTGCCGGGGGGCCGCATCGAGACCCGGAATCGAGAATACACGGTCAAGACGAGGGGAAAGTTTCGCGACCCCTCCGAGTTCGGAACGATCGCGATCGCGGAGCACGGAGGTGGAGTCATCCACCTTCGCGACGTCGCGACCGTCGAGGACGGCCTCGCCGACCAGCGCAGCCTCTCTCGCCTGAACGGCCAGCGCGGCGTAGCGCTGATGATCCGCAGGCAGGCGGGCGAGAACACGGTCGCGGTGGCACGGGAGGTGAAACGGGTGGTCGAGGAGTTTCGGCCGAGCCTGCCCCAGGGCTTCGATCTGATCATCTCCCACGACTCTTCGGACTTCATCGTGAGCGCAATCAAAGACGTCGCGATGGCCATCGCATGGGGCGCCGTGCTCGCATCGCTGGTGGTATTGCTCTTCCTGCGCAATCTCCGCTCCACATTGATCGTGGCCGTCACCATCCCCTGCTCGATCGTCGCCACCTTCGTATTCTTCTATATGTTCGGCTTCACGCTGAATACCATGACGCTGATGGCGCTCTCGCTCTCGATCGGCGTTCTGATCGATGACGCGATCGTCGTGCTGGAGAACATCTACCGCCACACGGAGAAGGGGGAGGAAGCCGAGGAGGCCGCCCATAAGGGCAGCTACGAGATCGGGCCGGCGGTCGTGGCCACGACCCTGGCGAATTGCGCGGTCTTCGTGCCGATCGCCTTTCTCTCCGGCATCGTCGGGCGTTTCTTCCGCGAGTTCGGTCTGGTGGCTGCGTGTGCGGTTGCGACCTCGACCCTCGTCGCTCTGACCCTCACTCCGATGCTCTGCGCGCGTTACATGCGACGGGATCGCACGGAGGGCTACCTGTACCGGAAGCTCGAGACGGGTTATCGATCCCTCGAGGAAGTCTACCGGGGCGTGCTCGCCTGGGGCCTGCGCCACCGACCGAGCGTCCTGGCGCTCGCGGTCGCGGCGAGCGCCGCAGGCATCCTGGCGGCGACGGCGGTCCCCGTCGACTTCCTGATTCCGGAGGATCGAAGCGAATTCAACGTATGGCTCAAGATGCCCCTCGGCTCGACCCTCGATCAGACCCAGGCGGTGAGCGAGCTCGTCGAGACCGAGGTTCTGAGCCTGCCCGAGGTGACGGCGGCCTTCGCGACCATCGGATCCGTGCTGACCGAGCGCGTCAATGAGTCGCTGATCTACGTGCAGCTCACGCACAAGAGCGAGCGGGAGCAGACCCAGCAGCAGATCATGGGCGTGTTGCGCTCGCGTCTCCAGGAGCTCGAGCTGCCTCTCGAGGATCATTCGGTGGAGGAGCTGGGCGTCATGAGCACTCCGGGCTCGCGCCATGCCCAGATCATGTACTCGGTGCGCGGGCCCGAGATCAGCAAGCTTCAGTTCTATGCTGGGAGCCTGATGGAGCGGATGCGGCAGTCGGGTGGTTACGCGGAGATATTCCTCTCCTATGAGCTCGGCAAGCCGGAGCTGTCCCTCGAGATCGAGCGCGAACGAGCGGCCGACCTTGGCGTTTCGGCGCTGCAGATCGGTCGTACGGTCTCGGCCTTCTTTGCCGGAGTGAAGGTGGCGGTCTTCGAGGACCACGGGGAGCGCTATGACGTGCGCGTACAGGTGCGCCCGGAGAACCGCGACGAGATCGGAGAGCTGGGGCTGATTCGCGTTCGCGCGGCCGATGGCGCTCTGGTGCCCCTCGACAATCTGGTCACCCCGCGTATCGGGAGCGGTCCCGTGCAGATCGAGCGGGAGGCTCGAACCCGCTCCATTACCCTCTATGGCAACCTGGCCGACAAGACCGCCGGTGAAGCCGATCAGGAGATCGCCGGCTTCGTGCGCGAGCTCGGCATTGGGGGCGAGTACGAGTTCGCCGCGGTGGGCCCGTCCAAGCGCATGCGCGAGACGATCGATGCCATCGTGTTCGCCTTCATGATGGCGCTGGTGGCCATCTACATGATCCTGGCGGCGCAGTTCGACTCCTTTGTGCATCCCTTCACGATCATGCTCTCTGCGCCGCTCTCGTTCATCGGCGCCTTCGCGGCGCTTCTCATCACGGGAGTCTCCCTGGACATCATGGGTCAGATTGCTTTTCTGATGTTGATGGGAATCGTGATGAAGAACGGCATCCTGCTCGTCGACTACACGAACCAGCTGCGCGCGCGGGGTCGGTCCCTCCATGAAGCGGTCCTGGAGGCCGGGCCCACCCGGATGCGCCCGGTGCTGATGACCGCGGTGTCGACCATCTTCGGGCTGCTGCCCCTCGCCCTCGTCCAGGGCGACGGCTCCGAGTGGCGAGCGCCGATGGGCATCGTCGCGATCGGCGGCCTGGCGACCTCGACCCTCTTGACCCTGCTGGTGGTGCCCGTCGTCTACACACTGGTCGACGATGCGCAGTCCGCGGTCCTGCGACGC
>CBDUYG010000272.1:0-5174 GCA_965371385.1 uncultured Myxococcales bacterium
TGCAGCGCAGAATCGCCCACGTGCCCTTCGGCCTGGCGCCGCCGGTCTGGGTCGAGAACGTCGAGGTCGATCTCGATCTCCACATCCGCCGGGCGGCCCTGCCCCGCCCCGGCGGCCCGGAGGAGTTGTGCAATCTCGCCGCCGAGCTCTTCACCCATCGCCTCGACAGCAGCCGACCGATGTGGGAGATCGTGGTCGTCGAGGGACTCGAAAACGATCGAATCGCCATACTCGCGAAGCTCCACCACTCCCTGATGGACGGCACGGGAGGAATGCAATACATGGGCTCCTTCTTCAGCAATCGCCCGGAGCTGACGAAGGTGAAGAAGGCGGACGATTCGAAAGCCAGACGAACTGGCAAGCCACCGAGCAACCTCCGCTTGTGGGCCGGCGCTGCGGCCAGTCTGCTCGATCAACCCCGGCGAGCGGTCGTTGCGGGCCGAAGCGCCCTCGAAGCGTCCGTGCGCTTTGCCCGAGCGCGATTCGAAGAGGGGGGCGATGGAGAAGACGGTGGCTTGACGGTCCCGAAGACCATCCTCAACCAGATGGTGGGAAAACATCGTGCCGTCGCATATACGAGCCTGCCCATCGAGCGCTTGAAAGCCGTGGCGCGAGCGAGCGACGCGACCCTCAACGATGTCCTTCTCGCCCTGGTCGGAGCGACTCTGCGGGCCTATCTGATTCGGCACGGCGCCCTGCCCGACGGGCCTCTGGTCGCAGCGGTACCAATCTCGATTCGGGACGCAGAGGGCATGGAAGACCTCACGAATGCGGTGAGCGTGCTCTTCGCCGGCCTCGGGACGGACATCGACGATCCGGTCGCTCGCCTGCACTCCATCTCCAGCAGCACCCGCCAGGGCAAGGACCGCCAGAAGCGATTCGGGGCCAACATCATGAAGGAGATCACCGAGGTGCCCGCCCCCCTCGTCATATCTCTCGCCATGCGCGCCGTCAGCAGCTTCGAGCTCTTCGACAAGATGCCTCCGATTTGCAACGCGGTGATCTCGAACGTTCCGGGTCCGCCGATCGACCTCTACTTCGCAGGTGCCCGGATCGAGGACATCTACCCCCTCGGACCGGTCTATGACGGGGTCTGTCTCAACATCACCGCCCTCAGCAATCGCGAGCGTGTCGACCTGGGTCTGGTGGCGGACCGGAAGGCCGTCCCCGACCTCTGGGACATCGCGAGGGGGCTGGAGGAGAGCTTCGCCGAACTCGAGGAGAAGGTGCTCCCCAACGAGCCCATGAGTGAAGTAACCGGCGATCACCCCGAAGCCTAGTTGCGCGAAGAACGCCTCCATCCTCATTCCCCTACGCACGGCGCATGCGCTGGAGCATACTCCTCGAAGCGAATCACGATTCGAAGGAGCTCGAGCGGTGAACGACAAGCCCAAGCGGATTCTCATCGTCGGTGGTGGCATCGCGGGGCTCGGACTGGCCCGGGCCCTTCTGGACTCTCGAGTGGAGTGCGAGGTAGTCGAGCGCACTTCCACGTGGCGCCCCGTCGGAGCCGGAATCTCCCTCGGTGTGAACGCGATGAAGGTGATGCGGGGCCTCGGGCTCGCCGAGGCGATCGAGGCTCGCGGGCGGGTGCTCGGCGAGATGGCGATCACCGACGCCGACGACTCCGTCCTCACGCGCAGTAATCTGTCGCGACTCGAGCCGCGCTTCGGCCCCAGTATCGCGATCCATCGCGCTGCGCTCCACGACGTACTGGCTGAAGCGACGTCCGACGTCCCGGTTCGGCTCGGTACGACCGCAAATCGAATCGAGGACCGGGGCGAGTGCGTTTGGGTCCAGCTCAGCGATGGCTCGAGCGAGGAGTTCGACCTCGTGGTGGGAGCCGACGGCCTCTCGTCTCAGGTTCGAGAGCTGACTTTCGGCCCCGTCCCGCTGAGCTACTCCGGCTATACCTGTTGGCGGCTGGTGGTGGATTGTCCGCCGGGGCTGAAACGCGGCCAGGAGATGTGGGGCCGGGGCAAACGCTTCGGCATCCTCCGGATCGACGACCATCGCGTCTACTGCTTCGCGGTCGCGAACGCGCCGGCCGCTTCGCCCGGCCCTTCCGAAGAGGGCGTCGAGGCATTTCACCAGCGCTTCGCCGGGTTCGGGGGGCCGGTGCCCGCGATCCTCGAGCAGGTCGAGGATCCAGCGCAGCTCATCCACAACGACCTGTGCGAAGTGATCACTCGCCCCTGGCATCGCGGCCGGGTGGTGCTGGTTGGAGACGCTGCTCATGCGATGACCCCCAACATGGGCCAGGGAGCCGCGATGGCCCTCGAAGATGTGCGGGTGCTTGCCGAGTTGATGGGCCAGGGTTGGCGCGATGGACAGCAGCTCGCCGTACACCTCGATGCCTGGATGGTGAGGCGCGAGCCGAGGGTACGCTGGGTTCAGGATCAATCACGGCGCATCGGCAAGGTCGCGCAGTGGGAAGGCCGCCTCACTTGCGGTCTGCGCAACACCCTCGCCCGGCTCGTCCCGGACTCGGCGAACGAAAGGGCGCTGACGCGACTGGCGGAGCAGCCCATCTAGCCCGAACCGCTACGAAGAAAACCTCGGATCCTCGGACGCGGCCCTCTCGAGCTCGAGTAGCGCTTTGGGAATCGCGTCCGTGATCTCCCAGATCCCGTCCACGAGGTCGGGATCACCGATCACCCCGAAGTGGAGCTCTCCGCAGTAGCTCACCACGGTGATATTGAGCCCCTGGGTCGGTGCCAGGAGCGACATCGGCACCATGCCCTCGATGCGTGCACCCGCCATGTAGATCGATACCGGCGACATCGGTACGTTCGACACCACGGCATTGCCGGCGATCGGAATGCTCTCGGCTGCGCCCGCAGCGGCTCGTGACACGAGCCGCAGGACTCCCGGCGCGAGCGACTCGGCCATCGCCTCGAGGGGGTTCACGCGCTTCGCCTTGTCGGAGCTCTTGGCCACCATCGCGTCTTCGTGGATCGCGAGGATGCGCTCGATCGGATCTTCGATGTTGGTCGCCCAGGTGACACCCATCTCGGATACCTGGTTGCCCATCGATTTGTCGCCCTTCTCCCGCAGCGAGACCGGCACCGAGGCTACGAGCGATTCTTCCGGAAGAACGCCGCGATCGCCGAGGTAGCGGCGCATCGCGTCACTCGTGAGCGCCAGTACGACATCGTTGACCGTGACGCCGAGATCGTTCTTGAGCTGCTTTACCCTCTCGAAGGAGACCCGCGACCAGGCGACGCTTCGGCGCGGACCCACCACCCCGTTGAAGGGAGCGCGGGGGGCGCTGTTGGTCGTGCTCTGGTATCCGTTTTCGCGGACCTGGTCGGCAACCTGCACGCCCACCCTGGACAAGTGCTTGAGCAGGGCAGCCGGTCGTCTGGCGCCATTGCCCAGACCGCGCCGGGCCATCGAGAAGAGGCTGACTCCGGTGCCGGCCTGTGCGTTGTCGTCGACCGGAATGAGAGGCCGATCCGCCGGGACGGGACCGAGATCGAAGAGAAGCTCGACCAGACCGGCGCCCGAAACGCCGTCCATCATGCAGTGATGCACCTTCCAAAGAAGAGCCACCCGGCCGCCCTGGAGCCCTTCGATATAGAACATCTGCCAGAGCGGCTGGCTGCGATCGAGAGGCGGCGCAAAGATGTAGCCGGCGAGATCGGCGAGCTCGCGCTGACCGCCGGGCGAGGGAACCGCGATGCGCTGGATGTGCCGCTTGAGATCGAGCTCCTCCTGCTCGATCCAATAGGGCTGATCGAGGCCGAAGGGGACCTCCTGGAGCTTCCATGAGAATCGGGGGCAGAGCGCCAGGCGTTCGGCCACAAACTCCACATAGGTCTCGAAACCGAAGTCCTGTGTTGGATGGGTCGTCGGGTCGAGGATCGCGAGGCCACCGATGTGGCCGGGCATCTCGGGGGTTTCGAGCGAGAGGAAAACCGCATCGAGTGCTGTAAGTTGCTGTTTCATGGGGGATTGTCTCCGCGTGGGGTCCGCGCCTCGTGGTCGCGGCCTCGGAAGGAAAATTTGCGTTTTCTCTAGAATAGCGGTATTTTTCTCAGTCGCAACACCAACTCGCAACAAAGAGAGTTGGCCTTCTCCACCGCTGGAGGGTAACGGAGAGATCAGCGAGGTTGAACATGGCCACCACGGGCAAGAAGGCCGGTGACACAAAGAAGAAATCCGCGACGCGTCTGGCCGACGCACGAGCGCGTATGTATCACGACCTGATCTTCGAGAGTGCCGAGAGCGTGTTCGGCCGCCAGGGCTACGAAGGCGCCACGATGCAGGATATCGCCGATGAGGCAGGTGTCTCCCTCAAGACCGTCTACGGCGCCTACGAGAGCAAGAAGGACCTCTACGATCAGATCCTGATCGATCGCGCCGGTGCCTTCGTCTCCGTCATGAAGGCGGCCGCCGACGGAGTGAGCGATCCCCTCACTCGCCTGTCACGAATCGTCGAGGCCTACGTCGGCTTCTTGATCGATCACGAAGACTGGCTTCGCATCCACCTGCGGGCGCGAGTCGCCTGGGCCCTGCGGCCCTCCGATGAATCCGCCGCCCGGGCCTGGGTCGCGGGCCGCCACCTCTACGTCGAGTTGATGCGGGACGCGATCGATCAAGGAGCGATCTTCGACGGCGACCCGGACGAGATGTCGGCTCTGGTGCAGGCGGTGATGCAAGTGCAGATCGGCCGCTCGATCGAGAA
Organism: uncultured Myxococcales bacterium; assembly: GCA_965371385.1. Taxonomy (GTDB): domain Bacteria; phylum Myxococcota_A; class UBA9160; order UBA9160; family UBA4427; genus CBDUYG01. Next base: position 4,691 of record CBDUYG010000272.1, read on the forward strand.
CGGACAGAAGGATGTGAGCGAGATCGCGGCGACCATGATGATGTACATCCGGCGCCTCCTCTGCCCCCGCTGATCGCCGCGACCGCTTCCACGAAGCGAGCCGCTATACTCCGGCCTCCGTGTCCCAGAGCCCCCAAAGCCCGCCCATACCCTCGACCGCCCGCCCCGCCGAACTCGTCCGGACACTCTCGCGCGATGGCGGAGTCGCGGTTCGAACCCTGATCGGAAGCAACCTGATCGCCGAGGCGATGAGCCGCCGTGAACTCGCCCCCACGGCTGCGAACGCCCTCGGGCGTGCCTTGATGGGCGCTGTGCTGATCGCGGTCGAGCCGGGTGACGATCACCGTCACGACATCCCGGCGGATGCCAACAACGCCGGCGAGAGCGAGAGCGTGCAGCTCCAGTTTCGCGGCGACGGTCCGCTGGGCACACTCGTTGCGATCTCCGACTCTCATGGCCGGGTACGCGGCACCGTCGAACGACC